>DATLGF010000461.1:0-3992 GCA_035540575.1 Noviherbaspirillum sp. | reverse complement strand
CTTCAAGCCGTTCAACGATGTGTACGGCTACCGGCGCGGGGACGACATCATCCAGTTGACCGCCCGCGTCATTGCCATGCACTGCGATCCGAACCGCGACTTCGTCGGACACATCGGCGGCGACGACTTCATCGTCCTGTTCCAGAGCGGCGACTGGGAAACGCGCTGCCGCGCGATCCTCGACGAGTTCCATCGCGTCAGTGCCGCCTGCTTCAGCGCTGCGGACCGCGAGCGCGGCGGTTTCGTCAGCGAGGACAGGCGCGGGAACACGGTGCTTCACCCGCTGGCGAGCCTGTCGATCGGCGCGGTCCGGGTGGAGCCGGGTCAGTATCTGTCGCACCACCAGATCGCAACGGCTGCCGCGGATGCAAAGAAGGAAGCGAAGAAGATTTCAGGGGACAGCTTGTTCATCGAGCGACGCCATGCGGGACTGGCGCCGCTCTCCCGCAACGAATAGCGGACCCGGACTCAGGCCGGGCGCACGAGCCGCTCGATGCCGCCCATGTAAGGACGCAGCGCCGGAGGGATCTCAACGCTGCCGTCAGCCTGCTGGTAGTTCTCCAGGATGGCGACCAGCGTACGCCCGACCGCCAGTCCCGATCCGTTCAGTGTATGCAGCAGTTCCGGCTTGCCCTGCGCATTGCGAAAGCGCGCCTGCATGCGCCGCGCCTGGAAGGCTTCGCAGTTCGACACCGACGAAATCTCGCGGTAGGTTTTCTGCGCCGGCAGCCACACCTCCAGGTCATAGGTCTTGGCCGCGCCGAAACCCATGTCGCCGGTGCACAGCGTGATCAAGCGGTACGGCAGGCCGAGCTTGTTGAGGATGTTCTCGGCATGGCCAACCATTTCCTCGAGCGCTTCGTACGACTTCTCCGGATGCACGACCTGCACCATCTCGACCTTGTCGAACTGGTGCTGGCGGATCATGCCGCGCGTGTCGCGCCCGTAGCTGCCGGCCTCCGAGCGGAAGCACGGCGTATGCGCGGTCATCTTCAGCGGCAGCATGTCGGCGGCGACGATTTCATCGCGCACCATGTTCGTCAGCGGCACCTCGGAAGTGGGAATCAGGTAGAGGGACTCGCCCTCGCCTTCCTGCCCGCCCTTCTTCGCCGCGAACAGGTCGGACTCGAACTTCGGCAGCTGGCCGGTGCCGCGCAGCGAATCGGCGTTGACGATGTAGGGCGTATAGCACTCGGTGTAGCCGTGCTCGTTGACGTGCGTATCCAGCATGAACTGGGCAAGCGCGCGATGCAGGCGCGCGATGCCGCTCTTCATTACCGCAAAGCGCGAGCCGGTCAGCTTGGTGGCAACGTCGAAATCCAGGCCCAGCGGCCCGCCGACATCCACATGGTCACGCACCTCGAAATCGAAAGTACGCGGCGTCCCGACCCTGCGCACTTCCACGTTCGCGCTCTCGTCCTGCCCATGCGGCACCGACTCGTGCGGCAGGTTCGGGATGGCCAGCATGAACTCGTTCAGACGGGCCTGGATCACGTCCAGGCGCTCGGCCGAAGCCTTCAACTCGTCGCCGATGCCGGCCACCTCCGCCATGACCGCGCTCGCATCCTCGCCCTTGCCCTTGAGCATGCCGATCTGCTTGGACAGCGCATTGCGCTTGCCCTGCAGCTCTTCCGTGCGGGTCTGGATCTGCTTGCGTTCGGCTTCGAGCGCGTTGAAGCCGGCGACGTCGAGCTGGAACTTGCGCGAAGCCAGGCGGGCGGCGGCGCTGTCGATGTCCTTGCGGAGAAGTTGAATGTCGATCATGGAAATGGCGGAATCGGAGGAAAGCGGAATTTTACCAAGGCGGGCCTCCAGGCCGGCCTCGCATGTCAGGGCGTGCCGGCGAGCGCGCCTGGTGGCTTGACTAGATGCATCCGGAAAAATGCCGAGATCCTGCGGTCCACCTCCGGCAGTACGCTCCGGTCGAAGTCCGGAGGATCGCGCAGCAGGTCGGCGAGCAGGCCGGAGACCCTGGGCGGGAATGGCGATAGCAGGGCGCCATGGCCGGCGTTATGCAGATCGGCCAGCAGTTCACAGCTCGCGCAGGCGGCCAGCACCCGCTCGGCGTGGAAGCGCGACACCAGCCAGCGGTCCTGACGCGCAACGACGAGCGCCAGCGGCACGCGCGGGGCAGCCAATGTCGACATGTCGAAATCCGCCGCATAGGGCACGCCGGCGACGACTGCCGCGACACGGCCGTCCTCGTGCGCATAATGATTCTCGTCGTTTGCCATCAATCCGATGACCCACAAAGCGAATGCCTTGCGCACGCCGTCGAACGCATTGCCGCGCAACTGCGTCGTCAGCCCGACGCAGGCGTGAAAATCTTCGTTGATGTGCGCTTCACAATGACGCCTGATCCGCGCCGGTGACCACTGTCCGCCGGCCAGCGAGAGTGCCGTATGACCGCCGGCCGACATGCCGTATACGCCGACCTTGTCAAGGCTGAGGATGGTCGCAAAACGGACATCCCGGGCGACTGCATCGATCGCCATCGACACCTCGGCCGGTCGGCGCTTCCAGCTCTTGGGCCCGGCGTCGCTCCAGTCCCGGTGGTTGTCGCGGTGGTGTTCGGGCGCGGCGACGATGAAGCCGTCGGCGACCAGCGCCTGCGCAAGATCGGCATGGCCCCAGGGATGGCCGCCGGAGCCGTGGGAGATGACGACAAGCCGCCCGTTACCGGGAGCGGGGGCCGCGTCGGGCGCGAGCTGCAACACCGCCCCGCCGCGCGTGACGTTTTGTGCCGGTTCAAGCGTCGGATAGAAGACGGTGACAGGACCATTACCGTCCGGCGCGGGCAACGCCGTCACGCCGACGGCGGCCAGCGCGACCTGGCTGGAAAAGGCGACGACGAGAGCGAGAATGAAGCGCGGCAGGCTCAGCAGGCGATAGGCCGGTTTCATCGCCCCTCCCTACTTGCCCGCATTGCGGTCCAGCTCGCGCAGCCACGCGAGTTTTTCCACGATCTTGCTTTCCAGCCCGCGCGGCACGGGCTGGTACCAGCCCGGCTCGCGCATCCCCTCGGGAAAGTAGTTCTCCCCGGCCGCGTAGGCGTGCGGCTCGTCATGTGCATAGCGGTACAGCTTGCCGTAGCCGAGCTCCTTCATCAGCTTGGTCGGCGCGTTGCGCAGATGTTCCGGAACCGGCCGCGTCTTGTCCTTCGCGACAAAGGCGCGCGCGGCGTTGTACGCGTTGTAGACGGCATTGGACTTCGCGGCGCAGGCCAGGTAGACCACGGCTTCGGCCAGCGCGAGTTCGCCTTCCGGCGAGCCGAGCCGCTCGTAAGTTTCGGCCGCGTCGAGCGCCAGGCGCAGCGCGCGCGGATCGGCCAGGCCGATGTCTTCGCACGCCATGCGCACGATGCGCCGGGCGAGATAGCGCGGGTCGGCGCCGCCGTCGAGCATGCGCACGAACCAGTACAACGAGGCATCCGGATTGGAGCCGCGCACCGA
The DNA here is from genome assembly GCA_035540575.1 of Noviherbaspirillum sp. Taxonomy (GTDB): domain Bacteria; phylum Pseudomonadota; class Gammaproteobacteria; order Burkholderiales; family Burkholderiaceae_D; genus Noviherbaspirillum. The sequence goes on along the minus strand of DATLGF010000461.1, from coordinate 540 downwards.
CTTGTGCAGCGCCGAGATCTGGTCGTAAAAGGTGTCACCGCCCTTGTCGAATCGGCGCAGGTTATCCGCCAGCGCGCTGGCCAGCAGCGCCTCGTCGACCACCGCCGCCTCGTTCGCCGCTGCTGCGCGGGCGACGATCTCGAGGTTGTTCAGCAGCTTGCGACCGTCCCCGTCGGCGCTCGCGATCAGGATCGCTTTCGCCTCGGGCGTGAAATCGAGCCCGTCGAGCTCCTGGATGCAGGCGCGATCCACCAGTGCATCCAGGTCCTCCTCGCTGAGCGACTTGAGCACATAGACGGCGGCGCGCGAGAGCAAGGCGCTGTTGACCTCGAACGAAGGGTTCTCGGTGGTCGCACCGATGAAGGTGAACAGCCCGCTTTCCACGTGCGGCAGGAAGGCGTCCTGCTGGCTCTTGTTGAAGCGGTGCACTTCGTCGACGAACAGGATGGTCCTGCGCCCGGAGGTCGCGCGCACGAGTTCGGCCCGTTCGACCGCCTCGCGGATATCCTTGACGCCGGACAGGACGGCTGACAGCGCGAT
>DATLGF010000460.1:0-7475 GCA_035540575.1 Noviherbaspirillum sp. | reverse complement strand
GGCGGGACCTGCTTGCCATCCTCTTCAGTCGACGTGGTGCTCGACGACGCCGGCTCGTACGGCTTCAGGAACCACGGATCGACCTTTTCCTTGCGCGCACCATAGGCGCTGCGCCCGTACTGCGAACCGCGCGCTTCCTGGCTGCGCTCCTCGCGACCGCCCTCGCGGCCGCCCTCGCGACGCCGCCGCTCACCGCCTCGCGCAGGCGCAAAGCCGGTGAGTTCGAGCCGCTTGATGCTCTGCTTGGTCAGCTTCTCGATGTCGGCAAGCAGGCGTGCATCCTTGTCCGTGTAGAGGGAAATCGCGTCGCCGGACGCACCGGCGCGGCCGGTGCGGCCGATGCGGTGCACATAGTCTTCGGCGTTGTACGGCAGGTCGAAGTTGATCACGCAGGGCAACTCGGCGATATCCAGACCACGCGCCGCCACGTCGGTGGCGACCAGCACTTCGATCCCGCCTTGCTTGAAGGCTTCCAGCGCGGCCATGCGCTCCTGCTGCGTCTTGTCGCCATGGATCGCGGAGGCGTTGATGCCTTCCTTTTCCAGGTGGCGCGAAAGACGGGATGCGCCGATCTTGGTGTTCGAGAACACGATCACCTGCTTGAGCTGGCGCTCGCGGATGATGTGCGCAACTGCGTCGCGCTTGGCGTCTTCCTCGTCAACCTTGTACAGGATCTGGGTGACGTTTTCCGCCGTGGCATTGCTGCGCGCCACTTCGATCAGCACGGGGCTCTTCAGGAAGCTGTTGGCCAGTTTCTTGATTTCCGGAGAGAAGGTGGCCGAGAACATCAGGTTCTGGCGCTCCTTCGGCAGCAGGTTGATGATGCGCTGCAGATCCGGCAGGAAGCCCATGTCGAGCATGCGGTCGGCTTCGTCCATCACGAAGATCTCGGTCTGTCCGAGGTTCACCGTCTTCTGCTGGACATGGTCGAGCAGCCGTCCGGGGGTGGCAATCACGATTTCGACGCCGCCGCGCAGCGCGGCGGTCTGCGGCGCCATGTCCACGCCGCCGAAGACGACGGTCGCGCGCAGCGGCGTGTGGCGCGAGTAGGCCTTGACGTTGTCCGCCACCTGGTCGGCCAGCTCGCGGGTCGGGGTGAGGATCAGCGCCCGCACCGGGTGCCGCGCCGGCGACATGCTGGTGTTGGCATGCTTCAGCAGCAGCTGGATGATCGGCAGCGAGAAGCCGGCTGTCTTGCCGGTACCGGTCTGCGCCGCGCCCATGACGTCGCGGCCTTGCAGCACCACGGGGATCGCCTGCGCCTGGATAGGCGTCGGGTATTCGTAGCCCTGGTCCTCGAGCGCGCGCAGGATGTCAGGGGACAGGCCGAAATCGGTGAAACGGACGGTGGATGGGGCGTTCTGCTGTGTTGCTGGAGAAATAACGGACATTGTGCTCGATTCGGTCGGCCGCTTCGCGGCCAGGATTTACATGGAGGAAAGCGCGATGCGCTCTGCGTCCGGACGCTAGCGCCCGGCGCGGCAGCTCCAGCCTCGTTGGATATTTCCCCGCCTGTGTCGCAGGGATCGCGAGGGCCGCCGCATCGGTGATAGAACAACCGCGCATTATACGCCTGTCGCGCGCGGGAGTTCCGTTTCGGGTGAAGATGTGCTAGCGCCCTCGTATAGGCGCGCCGGCTGGGGGAAGGTGCGGTGAGAAGTGCCGCCGCGCCCAGGGGCGCCACACGGCCGTTTCCGAGAAGCGAGGCGCGCTGGAGAGCCAGCGCGTCGGTCGTAACGCCATCCAGAGCGGATCTGCGCCGCGATGGCGCCCCGTCCCGTGCATCAGGGGCGAGTTCGCGCCGCTCTCTACGCGGCGGCTGAGGCCGGGAAGAATGGTTCGAACATCGTCCGTCTGGTATGACGGAATGTCGGCCGTACACGGGAGCTCCATGCGGTGCCCCGCACCGCAAGCCATGCCGGGCTACCCATGACGGAGGCGTCGGTCAGCCCATAGCACGCGTAATAGCGCGGCGAGCCGGCTGTGTCGACATAGCGCGCCGCATACACGGTTCCTGGCACCGCCGCCAGCCCCGGCAGGTGCTCTTCGTTGTACCAGGCGTTGAACTCGTCTTCGCACTCGGGCAACACGTCCGTTTCCACCACGTAGTGGCAGCGCACCGGCTGCGCGGCGGCCGCACCCTCGATCACGAGGGTACAGCGAAGGCGACGCCAGTCATCGCCTTCGGCGCGCGGCAGCGGGATGTCGCCTTCGGCCTGAGCCGGGAGGTAGAGGTAGCTCAGACTCTCCTGTGGCGCGCGCCACGCGTCGAGCCGCGGAACCTGCCGGCTCAGCTCCTGCACGCGTTCCGCGACAGCCTGGTCCTGCCCGGCGAGCTTCAGCAGCCAGAGATCCTGTTTCATGCCGTTCAGTGCTCCACGTTCAATGCCACCAGCAGCCGCGACACCATGTTGTAGGCGGCAACCGTCGCCACCACTTCCACGATGCCCTTCGCATCGAAGTGCTCGCGCAACCGCTGCATCAGCGCATCGGGCACGACCACGTCGCGGGTCATGGCGTCGGTCAGTTCCAGGACTAGCTGCTCCAGCGGGCTGAAGCTGCCCTGAAGCGGTACCTGCCGTGTCGCCGCGATCTTCTCCTTGCTGACGCCGGCACGCTCGGCATGCGGAATGTGCGCGTCGAATTCGAACCCGGCGCCGTTGAGCACGGCAACGCGCAGGATCATCAGCTCGCGCAGGTCGGCCGGTACGCCGGTCTGGTTGCGCACGGCGGTGAGCATGCGTTCCCAGCCTGTTGCGATCGGTGCGCTGTTCAGCAGGACCTGGTAGAGCAGCGAGATGCGCCCGCGCTCTGCCATGATGCGAGCCTCCAGCTCGGCCAGTTCGGGGCGCGTGCCGGGTTGCACCAGCGGCACGCGGATGTCGGATGCCGCCATCATTCCGCCTTGATGTTCTTGGCCCGGATCAGCCTGGCCCATTTTTCGGTATCGGTCTTGAGCATCGCCGCCAGTTCCTGCGGCGTCGACGGGGCGGAGTCGGTTCCCAGGCCCTGCAGCCTTTCGCGCACGCCCGGGTTCATCAGGGCACGATGCGTCGCCTTGTTGAGCGCCTCGATGGTTGCGGGCGGTGTCTTCGCCGGGGCGAACAGGCCATACCAGTTGTTCGTATCCACGCCCTTGATGCCCTGCTCTTCGAGCGTCTTCACGTCGGGCAGAGCGGGATGACGCTTGGAGGAAGCGATGCCGACCGCCTTCAACCGCCCGCCGCGCACATGCGCGATCAGGCCGGGGATGTCGCCGAAGAAGCCGGCAACCTGGCCGCCCATCACATCGGTGAGCGCAGGCGCCGCACCCTTGTAGGGGACGTGCAGGAAGTCCGCGCTGGTGGCGTCCGCAAGCTGCTCGATAGCGAGATGCGGAATGCTGCCGATGCCCGACGAAGCCATCGGCGTCGGTTCCTTCCGCGCCTTTGCCGCCTTGACGAACTCGGCGGCGTCCTTCGCCTGGTCGTTGGGGTTGATCACCAGTACTTCCTCGTTGTTGACGACGAGTGAGACCGGCGCAAAGTCCCGCTGCATGTCGTAGCTGAGACGCTCGTACAGCGAGGCATTGATCGCCGCAGCGCCGACGCTGGTGATCCACAAGGTGTCGCCGTCCGGACGGGACCGCAACACCTCATTGGCGCCGATCGCGCCGTTCGCGCCCGGCTTGTTTTCGACGATCACGGTCCGGCCGATCTCCTTGCCGAGCTGATCGGCGAGGATGCGCGCAACCGTGTCGACCGGGCCGCCCGGTGTGAACGACACGATGATGCGCACCGGCTTGGACTGGGCGATTGCGCCGCCGGATGCAGCCAGGCACAGCGCGGCAATCGTGATCAGGCGTCTGGTCTTGTTCATGCTCATCTCCTTGGTTGTATGTATGCCTTGTGTTTCGTCGCGTCAGTCGCAGCGTGCGGTCATGCCGCCGTCGACCACCAACTCGGTTCCGGTTATGAAGCGCGCTTCGTCGCTGGCCAGGAAAAGCACGGCGCTGGCGGTGTCGCGTCCGTCGCCCATGAAGCCGAGCGGAATGCGCTTCTGGCGCTGCGCCAGCAGCGTGTCCACATCCCCGCCGGTGCGCTGCTTGGCCAGGCGGGCCTCGACCATCGGGGTATGCAACTGACCCGGTACGACGCAGTTGACGCGCACCCCTTGCGCCGCATGCTGGACCGCGACGACGCGCGACAGATGAATCACCCCCGCCTTGGTTGCCGCATACGCGACTTGGGCGCTCCCGGTCCAGCGCAGGCCGGATGTCGACGATATATTGACGATGGAACCGGACTTCTTGGCCAGCATCGTCGGGAGCACGTGCTTGCAGGTCAGGAAGACGCTCTTCAGGTTGAAGTCGACCTGCAGGTCCCAGACGTCCTCGCTCAATTCCACCGGCCCGCCGGGCGCCGACCCACCGACGTTGTTGACCAGAATGTCGATCGTGCCGAAGGCCTCGACGCAAGCCGCCGCCATGGCCGCCACGCTGTCGCTGCTGGTGACGTCGCAGATCCAGGGCTTGATCGATTCGCGCGCATCGCCGGCCAGCGCGAGCGTTTCGTCCAGGCGTGCGGGATCGCGGTCCACCGCCAGCACCTTGGCGCCTTCTTCGGCGAGCCGCACGGCGATCGCCCGTCCGTTGCCCCAGCCTTCGCCGACGCATCCTGCGCCGGTCACGATCGCTACCTTGTTTTCAAATCGCGCTTTCATGTCTTGTCTTCAAATCGGTAAAGTCGTTGGGGATTGGCAACCAGAAGCCGCTCGCGCTGCGCCGGCTCCGGTGCAATCTGCGCAATCAGGTCGACCAGCTGCTGCTCGTCGGGCACGGGCCCGGCGTGATTCGGGTGCGGCCAGTCGTTGCCCCACACCACGCGGTCGCCGAACTCGCTGATGAGGGTTCTGGCAAATGGCTGCGCGTCCTCGTACGGCGGGCCGGTGCGCGTGATGCGATCCATGCCGCTGACCTTGACCCAGAAGCGCTCGTCCCTCATCAGCGCAAGCAGCGCCTGGAAGGCATCCTGCTGCAGGCCGAGTCCGGCATCGATGCGACCGATATGGTCGATCACCACCGGAACCGGCGAACGCAGCAGGGCCGGCGCAAGGTCTGTCAGCAGGCTGGGATCGCCATGGATCTGCAGGTGCCAGCCCAGCGGTTCGAGCCGTGCAGCCAGGGCCAGCACCTCGTCGATCGGCGCCCGGCTGCCGAGATGCCCCATGAAGTTGAATCGCACGCCGCGAAAGCCGGCGGCATCGAGGCGCTTGAGCTCGCGATCGGACACGTCGGTCGGCAGCAGCGCGATCGCGCGGTAGCTGGCGGGACGCGCCGCCACCGCATCTTCGGCTGCGCTGTTGTCGAAACCGTGGCAGGTTGACTGCACGACCACGCAGCGCTGAAGGCCGAGGCGGTCGTTCAGTTCGAACAACGCCTCCTTGGGGGCGTCGTCGGCGGGAATGAAGGCCGCATCGGGCGCATACGGAAACTTGCCGCGCGGACCGAAAACGTGGCAATGCGCGTTGCACGCGCCGTTGGGAAGTGTGAGGTTCATGACAGGGAGTGTGACGGTGTACACTCCCCCAAACAAGGACATACCTTCTATATCACCTATGCGTGTTCGCTATGGACCTGCGACAGCTTGAAACCTTCTTAAGCGTGGTGGATGCGGGAAGCTTCAGCCGTGCCGCGGCCGCGCTCAACCTTGCGCAACCCAGTGTCAGCCGCCAGATCGCGCTATTGGAAGCGGACCTCGGCCAACGGCTGCTGACGCGTACCGGGCGCGGCGTCGTTCCCACCGAAGCGGGCAACGCACTTGTCGTGCATGCACGCGTGATGCTCGACGCGGCCAAGCGCGCCAGAGAGGAAATGCGCGAGATGCATGCAAGCCCGGCGGGGCGCGTGATCGTCGGGCTGCCGCCGCGGGTGGCGCTGGGTTTGAGCGAGTCTCTTATCCAGCGCTTCCGGGAGCGCTTCCCGCGTGCGGTGATTACGGTTCTCGAGGGACTGAGCATTCCCTTGCGCGAGTCACTGATCGCCGGCCGGCTTGACCTCGCACTTCTGTTCGATCCGCCGGCTTCGCCTCAGCTGAACTACCACCAGTTGATGCGCGAGCGGCTGTTCCTCGTTGGCCCACCGGGGATCAGGCTTCCTGCCCGCGTCGAGCTGAGCACGCTCGGGAACTATCCGATGCTGCTGCCCAGCGCCCCTAACGCCATCCGCAGCTTGCTCGACGCGGTGTTGCGACCGCATCGTATCGAACTGCAGCTACTCGCCGAGGTGGGCGCGGTCAACACCGTGCTGGGACTCGTGGCCAAAGGGCTTGGCTGCACCGTCCTGCCGGAAAGCGCGGTCACGAGCAGCAACGGCCCCGACCTGCCGCGCGCGCCGATCAGCTCGCCGGCCATCTGGAACACGCTCGTGCTGGCGATACCCAACGCGCGCCCGGCAACGCGTCTGACCCGCGAGACCGCGCAACTGCTTCGTGAGCTGGACTTTCGCGGGCCGCAGTATGTCAGGTCGCGCTGACGCACGCCGATGACGACCTCCAGCTACCGGTTGGTTTGCAATTCGTCGCGTACACATGGCGGACGAGCGAGTCCTGTTCGGCCTGTGCTTAGGCGATCTAGGGAATCTAATGGGGCATTCTTGCGATAGGGGCAAGCTCGGCAATGGAAGGCAGATTGAACAACGCTAGCAGCTTTTCGTAGAGCCGCGTCGCCTGCTCCTCACCCAGCCGGACACTCGCGCACTCGACGAACTTGCCCCACCTCTCGTCCGCCGTCAGCGGGTTGTCCGCACACCCTTTCGGATGCTCCCAGACCTCGCGGAGGACCTCCCCGTTCCTCAGGCGCACTTCAACCAGGCAGTCGCCCTGGAAGATCAGCTGCTTGGCCAGCACCGCCGGGGTGGGCGTGCGCACGTGTGTATGGACGAGAGGAAGGAGCCTGGCGACTTGCGGGTGCGGGGTCGCAATTGCCTGCGCCGAGAAGTGGGCGAGCGTCGGCATGCCGTGCACCAGCGTCACCGCGGCGCAATAAGGCATGCTGAAGCGCGCCTCCTTCTCGTTCGTCGGCATCTGATAGCGCAGCGTGTCGCACATGATCTTCAGCATATGGACGTCCACGCGAATGACGTCGGCGACGTCGAATGTCTGGCGCGCGCGCAGCGCGCGAAGCGCATCGATGCCGAGATGCGACGAGCCGCAGCACGGGTACAGCTTTGCAACCGGCGGGTACGCGTCAATCGCCAGCGGCTCTGCCGGATAGAGTTCAGGCTGGAACGGCTCGGCCGGGTCGCCACCGGCGTACATTGCCTGGAACGAGCCCTTGCCTTGAAATACATTCGGATGGCCTTCGAATCCCTGCTGGGCAAGCTGCGCCGCCCAGATCCCCCATTCCGCCGCCATGCCGCAGTGCAGCGGTTTGGCCTCGGTGCCGAACTGCAGGCTGCCGCCGCTGGACATGCTGAATGCCAGACTCAGCGCATGAAC
>DATLGF010000459.1:0-3389 GCA_035540575.1 Noviherbaspirillum sp. | reverse complement strand
CTTTCGGCGAGAACTATGTGCAGGAGGGGCTTGACAAGATCGACGCAGTGCGTGCGCTGCTGCCGGCGGACGTGCTGGAATGGCATTTCATCGGCCCGCTGCAGAGCAACAAGACGAGAGCCGTGGCCGCGCATTTCGACTGGGTGCACTCAGTCGAACGTGTGCGCATTGCGCAACGCCTGTCCGACCAGCGGCCCGCACACCTGCCGCCGCTGAACGTGTGCCTGCAGGTCAATATCAGCGGCGAGGCCAGCAAGAGCGGGGTGGCGCCCGGCGAGGTGGAGACGCTGGCGCGCGCGATTGCTGCGCTGCCGAAGCTGCGCCTGCGCGGCTTGATGGCGATTCCCGAACCGGCGGAAGATGTTCCGGCCCAGCGCGCGCCGCTGCACGCGATGAAGCTGTTGTTCGAACGCCTGCGCGGGCAGGGACTGCCGCTCGATACCCTGTCGATGGGCATGTCACAGGACCTGGAGGCGGCGGTGGCCGAAGGCGCAACCATCGTGCGGATTGGAACCGCGATTTTTGGAAAGAGACACTATGCAGAATGAAGTGAAGATCGGTTTCGTCGGCGGCGGCAACATGGCCGCCGCCCTGATCGGCGGGCTGGCCGGCAAGCTGACCTCGGGGGGTAACATCCACGTGGTCGATTTGAATGCCGAGGCGCTGCAGCGCCTGCATGCGCGCTTCGGCGTCACGACCTCGCAGGACATCGGTCCGGAACTGGCCGGCTGCGACGTCATCGTGCTTGCGGTGAAGCCGCAGCAGATGAAGGACGTGGTCGCGCGCGTCGCGCAGCATGTGAAGAGCCAGCTGGTACTGTCGATCGCGGCTGGCATTCGCGCGGCCGACCTGTCGCGCTGGATGAACGGCTGCCGGGCGATCGTGCGCACGATGCCCAACACGCCGGCCCTGATCGGCAAGGGCATTACCGGCATGGTCGCGATGGACGGCGTCAGCGCTGCGCAGCGTGACCTGGCCGACGCGATCATGCGCGCGGTGGGCGAGACCGTGTGGCTGGACGACGATGCGATGATCGACCCGGTGACGGCGATTTCCGGCAGCGGTCCGGCCTATGTGTTCTATTTCATCGAGGCGATGCAGCAGGCCGCCCAGGAGATGGGCCTGTCCGCCGAGCAGGGCAACCGGCTGGCGATCGCGACCTTCGTCGGGGCAGCGGAACTCGCCGCGCAGTCGGACGAGCCGGTATCGGTTCTGCGCGAGCGCGTGACTTCGCGCGGCGGCACGACCTACGCCGCGTTGACCAGCATGGAAGCCAGTGGCGTGAAGGCCGCACTGGTCGATGCGATGAAGGCAGCGGCGGCGCGCGGCAAGGAGCTGGGCGAGGAGTTCGGGAAGGATTAGCCGTTCACATACAAGCGGGGGCGCCGGTGCTTATGTGTCTCACCCCCGCCGCAACACGCCCTCCAGCAGCGGCGCGAAGCGCCGCCATGTTCTCAGCCCGTGGGTCATTCCGCGCACCCAGGACGAGATGCGCTCGGGGCGGAGGAGTGCAATCACCATCATCGCTCCGGCGATCCATTCCGGGTGAAACTGCAGCCTTGCGAGCGAACGGGCGCCGCTTTCGGCCGAGCGCAGTTGGTAGCCGAGCGGGCGCATGCTGCGCGCCAGCTCAATGCGCAGCGCGGCGCTTTGCGCGAGCAGCCGCGCCTTCTTCCGTTGCGGCGTCTCGGGCATTCCTCAGTCGCGCCGACCGAGCAGCAGCCCGGCGATCAGGCCCACGGCCGCGCCAATGCCGATCGCCTGCCAGGGATTCTCGCGCACGTACTTGTCCGCCTGGTCGAGCGCTTCGCGCGCGCCTTCGACCAGTTGCTCCTCCATTCCGGAAAGGCTTTCGCGTGCATCGCTCATCGTGGACTCGAAGCGGGCGCGCGCGGCCTGGTAGCCGCCGTCCACGCGCGAGCCGGTGCTACGCAACAAGTCTTCCGCGTCCTTGATCACGAGTCTCAAATCGTCCAGCAAACCTTCGCGGCCGCTGCCATTGCCTGTCGCAGACATTCCTGCCTCCATGAAGTGGGTGTTTCCCTGAGTGTAGGGAAGGGGGGTCTCGCTATCTTGCGACCTGTCAAACAGCCGGCCGCAGCGCCAGCTCCAGCGCAACGCCGATGAAGATTGCCGCCCCCAGCCAGTTGTTATGGCGGAAGGCCGCAAAGCAGCGCATGCGGTCGCGTTCGCGGATCAGCGTGTAGTGGTACAGCGCGAACGCCGCCGCCACCGCCATGCCGGCGAAGAACCAGGTGCGCAGGCCGAACTGCCAGCCGACCGCCAACACGATCGCCAGCGCAGCCGCGTAGCAGAACATCACGGCCGCGACGTCGAAACGGCCGAAGGTGATTGCCGAGGTCTTGATGCCGATCTTCAGGTCGTCGTCGCGGTCGACCATCGCGTACTCGGTGTCATAGGCGACTGCCCAGAAGATATTGGCCAGCAGCAGCAGCCAGGCCAGCGGCGGCACCGTATCCTGGACCGCGGCGAACGCCATCGGAATGCCGAATCCGAACGCGATGCCGAGGTAGGCCTGGGGAATCGCGAAGAAGCGCTTGAAATACGGATAACTCGCCGCGATCAGCACCGCCGCGACCGACAGCTGCTTGGTCAGCAGATTCAGCGGCAGGATCAGCAGAAAGGCGGTGATCGCCAGGGCCGACGCAACGATCAGGGCCTCGCGCGGCGAGATCTGCCCGCTGGTCAGCGGACGATCGGCCGTGCGCTTCACATGGCGGTCGAAATCGCGGTCGGCGTAGTCGTTGATCGCGCAGCCGGCCGAGCGCATCAGCACGGTGCCGAGCGTGAAGATCGCGATCAGATGCCATTCGGGCAGACCGCCCGACGCAAGCCAGAGCGCGATCAGCGTCGGCCACAGCAGCAGCAGGATGCCGATCGGCTTGTCCAGGCGCACCAGCCGCAGGTAGAGCTGGAAGCGGCTCGGGGAACGGGCGGCGAGTTCAGACATCGGCCGCCTCCTCTTCCAGCATCGTGACGCCATTGAGCCGGCATGCCAGCACCGCGTCGCGTACCGCCGCGATCGCCGCGCCGCGGGTGAAGCTCTTGCGCGACGCGATCACCACCCGGCGCGCGGGCGCCGGTTCGGCGAACGGGATGTAGCGCAGCAAGCCGTCCTGCGCCTGCATGTCCGGCACCGAGGCGACCGGCAGCACGGTAATGCCGATGCCCGATGCGACCATGTGGCGTATCGTTTCCAGCGACGAGCCCTCGAAGGTGCGTGCGATGCCGTCGCCGGAGGTCGAAAAGCGCGACATCTCCGGGCAGACTTCCAGCACCTGGTCTCGGAAGCAGTGCCCGTTGCCGAGCAGGAGCATGGTCTCGGACTTCAGTTCCTCGGCGTCGATAGCAGCGCGAGACGCCCAGGG
>DATLGF010000458.1:0-13251 GCA_035540575.1 Noviherbaspirillum sp. | reverse complement strand
GGGCTGGCCGGCCCGCACCTGCGCCGTGCTCATCAGGACTTCCCACGCCGTGATGCCTGCAAGCGGCAGCGAAGCCGCCTCGACGTGCGATATGGTGCGCGGCTTGCGCGCGCATTCGTTCGCCCGTATCGCAACGAACTCCGCATAGGTCCCATGGCGCTTGAGATCGGGGCGCGAATAAACCGCATCGCCGACTTTCCATTCGGTCACCGCTTCGCCGACCGCCTCGACCACGCCCGACACATCCCAGCCCAGCGTCAGCGGCAACGGATGCGCGATCATCTGCGCCAGATGGCCCGCGCGGATTTTCCAGTCGACCGGGTTGACCGACGCCGCCACCACGCGCACCAGCACTTCGTCCGGCGCGACCGCGGGAACCGCAATGTCGTCGATGGAAAGGCGCTCGCGTCCCCCGTACTGATGAATGCGTACTGCCTGCATGCTCACTCCTTGTTCCGGGGTTAGAAGAATGCGCCGGCTGAAGGTTCGGCGGCGCGGCATGCCGCAGCCGGTACGGGAGGGCCTGCGCACTCGTTTCCGTGCGACAGCCGTGACATGGCCAGCAGCGACGTCACTCCTGCCCGGACCAGCGCACCGGGCCAGGCCCAAAGCGCGCCGCCCGGTCTTCCGGATTGACCAGCCGGCAATGATCGAGCGACAGGCAACCGCACCCTATGCACTCGGTCAGGCCCGATTTCAATCGCTCGAGCTCCTCGATGCGTTGCTCGATGCGTGCTGCCCACGTGCCGGACAACGCTGCCCAGTCCTCGGACCTGGGTGTCGCATTGCCGGGCAGTTTTCCCAGCTCGGTCCCGATCTCGTCGAGCGACAGACCGATGCGTTGCGCGAACACGATGAACGCGAGCCGCCGCAGGACCGCGCGCGGGTAGCGCCGGTGGCCGGACCCGGCGCGTTCGGATTCGATCAGGCCGCGCTGTTCGTAGAAGCGCAACGCGGAGGCGGGCACGCCGCTGCGGCGCGCCACTTCGGAAATCGTCATCAGTGTGTTCATCGGCAAAAGCATAGTGCACATGGCCCTTGACTTCAAGTTCACTTTAACTTGTAGCCTGTGTCGTGCCGGTGCCTGCCGGCCTCAACCGCACACAAGGAGCCATGCCGATGAACGAAGAATCCGTGAAGCATCCATTCATTCCGAACACTCCCGCTGCCGCCCGCGTCGGCCCGGTCTTGCCGCTGCTGCCTCAGTTTGGCCGCCAGGATGCCGCCGCTGTCCTGATCAGCGAGTGGCGGGTCGATTCCGCCGCGCGCCAACGGGCGACGCTGGGCGCGATCAGCGTGACCTGGAACGCGCGGCCGTGGCCGGCCGGCCTGCATGACTACGCGGTCTTCCCCTCGGTCGATGGCCGCACCCTGCTGCACTACTCGCAGTGGACAGACGGCGCGGCGTTCGACGGCTTCGTGCAGCATCAGCGTGACACCCGGGTCGACCAGATTGACGCGGCGGTGCCGGGTATCGAGCGATACGGCCTGGGACGCTTCCGTTTCTACCGCAGCCACGTCGAATCCGCCGCCGGTGCCGCCACCGGATGCCTGGTCGCCGTGCGCGTCGAAGCCGATTCCGCCGAGCGGCAGCGCGCCTGGATCGACACCGTGATCGAGGCGCTCGCGAGCGCGCGCATACCCGGACTGATCGCCGCGCATTTCCATGTCTGCGATGACGGCCGCATCGTCAATCTCGCGCAATGGGAGAGCGAGGACGCGCACATCCGCGCAGTGGAAGGAAACGGCGGCATGGCACAGCGGGAGGGCAGCGCCTGGCAGCGCGTGCGCACGATGCCGGGCGTCACGCAAAAAGGCGTGCAACGCTTTCACCTGCCGCTGCTCGTCGGCCGGACCCTTGCGGCGGAACGTGCGGCCAATGACTCGCAGGGAGGCAAGCATGACTGATTCCGTTCATCGCGTCGCACTCATCATCGGCAGCACCCGGGAGGGCCGCTTCGGGCCGACCGTCGCGCGCTGGCTGCACAGCCAGGTTCGCGCGCGTGGCGACATGGAGGCGGACCTGATCGACCTCGCCGATGCCGGTCTGGAGCAAGCGTTTGCCAGGGCCGAGCCATCGGCCGTGGCGAGCCTGGGCGCACGCCTGCATGCTGCCGATGCATTCCTGATCGTCACTCCCGAGTACAACCATGGCTATCCGGCGCCGCTGAAAACGGCGATCGACTGGTATCAGACCCAATGGCATGCCAAGCCGGTCGGTTTTGTCTCCTACGGCGGCATTTCCGGTGGCCTGCGCGCGGTCGAGCAACTGCGCCAGGTATTCGCCGAACTTCACGCGACGACGGTGCGCGACGCGGTCAGCTTTCCCAACGCCTGGGAACAGTTCGACGAACGCGGCGAGTTGCTGGAGCAGGAGCGGTATGCGCGGCGCGCGTCCGTCATGCTGGAGCGCCTGCTGTGGTGGAGCGAGGCACTGCGCGCGGCGCGCAGGAAGCGCGCCTATCCCGCTTGACCCGGGCTTGCGCGCCGGGCACGTGCAAGCCGAAATCGGTCAGTTGGTCTTGATGAATTCGAACGGAAGACCGGTCCGCTCGACGATCACGAGGTGAGCGGGTGTAGTGATGACCTGCGCGCAGACGTCGTGCAGGCCTGGGCGTCTCTCGGTGAAGTAGACGACGATGCGATCGGGCGCGGTGCGGATCTCCTCGATGCGCACCGCATAGCAGGCGTTGGGCCGGGGACCGAGGAATACGGCCACGACCGTCCTGGTGGAAAAGTCCACCAGCGGCGGCGGCGGCGCGGGCGTCAGGCGCGAGGTGTGCGCTGACCAAAGCGTCGCCCACGCCGTCGGTTCGCTCACCACCACGGCCCGGAAAGTGTCCACGCCCGAATGCACGGACCTGTCCAGCGTCGAGAAAAAAATGCCGATCGAAATGCCGCCGCACGACACCAGCAACGGAACAAACGGCAGCGTGCGGCAAAGCCGTGCGATCGCCCCGGTCTTCATGCGTCTCTCCTTGTTCGGCGCCCGCGCCTGGCGCAACAGCGCCTCGAAACGACAGCATTGCGCCGCCGCAAACGCGGACACTGATCTGCGTCAGACTTTCGTCTTCGGGTCCGCACATGCCCGCCAGACACCGGCCGAAGCCGGCCCGCTCCGCGGCCGCGTTTTCGCTGGCATGGTTGGCGATTGTCGGTTAGTGTCGCGCCAGGCCTATCCCTCTTTCCCGAACGATGTCCGACCTCCGCAACGATTACGACGACCGTCCCGACTCCCCTTCCCTGCGCCCGTGGATACCACTGCAATCGACATATGACGTCGAAGCCTGGATCGACAGCTACAACCGCGAACTGCAGCGCGCGGCCGGAAAGGCGAACGCAGCCGGCTATGGCATCTGCTTCCAGCTGTCGCATGGCGGCGAACTGTACATGCACACGACGCCGGAGGGCGAGGTGCTGCTCGACGTGACGCATGAGGCGCAGTGGGTAGCGCCGCTGATTGCGGCGGCGGCGCAGGTACCTGAGCCGGCGGGCCGCATCTGGAGCATCCCCGCCGACCGGATGACACAGCTGATCTTTGGTCTCTCCAGCCTGATCGATGCGAGCCGCATCGTGCTCGCGCACGACTTTCGCAGGAAGAAATAACATCGCCATTGCGGCCCGACCGGCGCGACCCGCGCCGCGTTCAGAACGTGATCTTTATCGATGGCGCGCTGCGCGCGGCTTGGCCATGGTAGACCGCCTCGATATTGTTGCCGTCCGGGTCGAGCAGGAAGGCCGCATAGTAGCCGGGGTGATACGAGCGCTCTCCCGGGGCGCCGTTGTCCCTGCCGCCTGCCGCAAGTCCTGCCTTGTAGAACGCGTCGACCATGTCCCGATTGCGCGCCTGAAAGGCGAGATGATGGCGGCCGGTCAGCCTTCCCTGCGCGGCCGGACTGTCCGGGGTGGAGACATACAGCTCGTCGTACCAGAAATAATCATCGCCGGAACCGCTGGGCGGAATCTCGAGTGCCGCGAAGATCGCTTCGTAGAAGCGGCGGCTCGCCCCCAGATCCGCTACGATCAGCTGGATGTGATCGATCAGGCGGCCAAGATGCATTTCCATGTGCAGCAACCTCCTTTCGTTCAGGCAAGTCCATTGAAGGTTCCGAGCGACGTTGTTCGAGCGACGTTGTTCGAGCGCCTGAACGACCATGCGTCGCCTGGCGGAACCGCGTGATACGCATGCGCCGACGTGGACGCCGCATGCACTAGTCTGCACCGCTTTTGCGCACGTCGCACAAGGTGAAGCAGGTCTTGCCGTCGTTACTGCCGGGGGCGTCTGCGGCATATACTGCACAGGTCCGGGCACCCCGCGAGGAGCAGCGAAGATGAAGCACGACGAACAGCATAGTGAAATGCGCCGCCGCACGATGCTTGCACTGCTAGGCGGTGCATTCGTCGGCAGCGGTGTTGCCCCTCCCGGTGCGCGCGCCGCCGCGCCGGCCTGTGTGCTGGCGCCGCGCCAGCCGGAGGGCCCATTCTTCGTCGACACGCGGCTGCAGCGCTCCGACATCCGGTCCGGCACGAGCGGCGTACCCTTGACCCTGCGGCTGCGCGTGGTGGACGCCGACAGGGACTGCGCGGCCGTTCATGGACTCGCGCTGGAGGTCTGGCATTGCGACCCGCGCGGCCTGTACTCCGGCGTGCGCGATCCGCGCGCCGGATTGGTCGAGGGCGATTTCCTGCGCGGCTACCAGATCACGGACGCGCAAGGGATCGTACAGTTCACCACCGTCTATCCCGGCTGGTATCGGGGACGGGCGGTGCACGTTCACATCAAGCTGCGAGACCGGCAGCGTGAATGGAGTTCGCAGCTGTATTTCGACGACCGCATCACCGACCAGGTGCATGCACGGGAACCATATCGTGCCGGCGGCGGCCGGCGCACCCGCAACGAGGATGACGGCCTGTACCGGCATGGCGGCGAAAGGCTGATGCTCGCGCTGGCCCCCGAGGGGGGCGGTTATGCAGCGCAGTTCGAACTGGGTGTGATCGGGTTGGGCAGGGTGTGAGGGACGCGGGCGCCGCACCGCCGTTTATGCAGGCGACGCCCGGTTACGATGTTCATCGGTCAATTGATATACAGCGGGTCATGGCCAGGCAGGCGACCGTGCTCCCTCCAGTATTCTTCCCGTTCCGCCCTCACCTCTTCACGTGTGCGGTCCGCGAAGCGGGATCCGGCCGGGCCGTGCGCGCCAGCCATGCGCGGTGCATGCGTAGCGGCCCCGCCATCGATCGTGTCGACGTCGGTACCGGTGATGCCCCGGGCGCGCGCGCTTTCGAGGTCACTCATGACCTGGCCGCGCGACAGGTTGGAGCCGACGTAGTTGGACTCGGGAATTTCTCCATTCGGCATCGCAGCATAGGCGATGCCACCGGTTGCGAGGGTCGCGAATGCGGCGACCGTCGCGATAAGTGAGCGAGTGTTCATGATGATGTCCTTGCCAAGAAGGTCGCAACTTGTCCAGCTCCTCCCTGGTACAAGACTTCAGTACTGTTCCGTGGCCGGTTGTTGTGCCGCTTCTTGCCGACAGTCCGGGTGGTGCGACTTGCGCTTCCAAAAAAGCCGTATGCGAGCTTTCGCTTACGGGTCACACTGACGTGCGTCAGCGGAAGGCGGATGAGGCAGGGTCACGCATTTGTGGTGCAGATCCACCGGTGCGGGGTATGCGCACAGATTCGTCTCAAGGGCGGACCGCCGATGATGCAATTGCACTGGTCAGTGCTTGGTCAGTATATGTCGCGCCCATGCGACTGCAAGCACAAACTGGCGCGCGCAAGGGCATTGCGCACCGTCGATTTAAGGCTAGGCTGAATAAGTCCCGTGATGGCGCGTGCCCGAAATCGGGAGGGGATGCAAGGCGCGAGCCGCAGCGATAGCGGGGCTATCGCGAGGGCGAAGCAGGGGTTTCGGGCAGCACGCTGCCCGCCTGCGTAGCAGTCCCGGCTTGCAAGCCGGAGCGCGCCCTGCGAGGGTCGCAACGCCGCAGACCGCCCGAGTTCGGGATGCGCGACGCACGAGGACTTGTCCAGCGTAGCCTTAATGCCGCGCCTGCGGGCCCTGTTGAACGTGGCGGTGGAGATGGGGTTCGCTGCCGAGCGGCCGTGCAGGGGCAGCAGGCGCACTGGCGGCGGCGGGTATCGCGTTCCCGGCCAAGTCGTCCGGTGGCGTGAAATGGAACAGGTGCATCGCCTCGACGACCATTTGCCGATGCTCGGCGGGCGTGTTCCAGTACCAGCGCAGCAGGTGTTCGTGGAAGCTGGGCGCCGCCTGCTGCTGACCGGCGTTCAGGTGTGCAAATGCCGTCCAGTCCGGCATGTGTTCGAGCAGCGGCAAGAAGAGACCGGCGACAAGGTCGTTTTTTTCGCGCGCGTGCGGATTTGCGCTGAGTATCGGACCGTTCACGCGAAACCATTGTTCGAACGTGACGCCGCGGGGCAGGCGCCTGCTTTCCGCGAACAGCGCCCGCTGCGTGAAACGGCTCAGATCCCCGGCATAGGACACATGTTGCGGCAGCGGAGGAGACTCCCGCCATGCGTTGGAAAACCGTTTCAGCATATGCAGCGATACCGCTTCACCGAGCATCTCCTCGAACCACAGATGGCGCGTATCGTGCGCGTGATGCTCATAGTTTGCGAGCACGTGCAACAGCTCGTGCGAGAACTCGTACACATACTCGGCCCAGTTCTCGCCTCTTGCCGAGAGCAGGATCTGATATTCGTTCCGCGGCCCCTTCTGGTACAGCACAACGGGACCATGCACGGACGGCGAAACGGAAATCGGACCCAGCTCCCGGCCAGGAAAATGCTGCAACAGGTCTGTTGCGATGGCTGCGAGGAGATGCTCGATGTCTTCCTCCCTTGCTCCACCCCACCCCCCGCGCTTGACGTGAATCACCGGCCGGCGTTTGTCCTTCACCATGGCGTCGAGCTTCTTGGGCTGGCTGATGACGTGCCGGGCGTCCGCCTTTGCCACGGGCGCGGCGCTGAACGAGAGAAATAGGACCGAAGCGGCCACGACTGCGGGTTTCATGGTAGTTCTCGAAAGGATCCAAGGTAAGACGTGAATCGGGCCGTGTCCGGCCGGTGCCGTTCGCCAACTTCGCGGGCGAGTCGGAAGGGCGGGAACCGCGGCGGCAGGATTTGCGCCGTCGCGGACTCAGGTTTTCTTTGATTAGAAGCGGAGCGAGCCAGAAGGTTCGGCGTCACAGGGCGTTTGAGCATGACATGTGCGAGATGTTGCGCGGGTGCGTCGATGCACGGGACATGGCGACCTCATGCGCAAATCCGGATACGTATAAAGAAATTGCCGACCGATATTTCCACGCACGGACACCGGTCCTCAGTCCCCGAAGCAGATCCCCAGGTCGCGCCCCGTCTGCAGCGTGTCGCTGTCGGGCGGTACAGCCTTCATGCGCCCGGCGACTTCCTCGATCGGAACGTACTCCACATTCGGAAAGGCGAGCGACACCATGATGCCGGTTTTGCCTTCGTCCAGCGCACGTACGGCGGCGGCGCCGAAGCGCAGGGCCGCCAGGCGGTCGAAGGCGGTGGGGCTGCCGCCGCGCAGCAGGTGACCGAGCACGACCACCCGCGCGTCCTTGCCGGTGCGCGCCTGCAAGGCCGCTGCCACCTGTTCGCCGATGCCGCCGAGCCTCTCGACCCGGCCGGCCTCGGCCGGCGCGAGCACTGCCCGCTCGCCGCCACGAGCGTGCGCGCCTTCGGCGACGACGACGATCGAATACATGCGGCCGAGCCGCTCGCGGCTTTCGATCTTGCCGACCACCTTGTCGATATCGAACGGGATCTCGGGAATCAGAATGCCGTGCGCGCTGCCGGCTATGCCGGCATGCAGGGCGATCCATCCGGCGTAGCGGCCCATGACCTCCACCACCATGATCCGTTGATGGCTCTCGGCAGTGCTGTGCAGCCGGTCGATGCAGTCGGCGGCGAACTGCACGGCGGTGTCGAAACCGAAGGTGGTGAAGGTCTTGTCGAGGTCGTTGTCGATGGTCTTGGGTACGCTGACCACGCGCAGGCCCTTGCGATGCAGCGCGTGTGCAATCGAGAGCGTGCCGTCGCCGCCGACCGACACGAGCGCATCCAGCCCTGCCTGTTCGAAGTAGTGGAGGATCGCATCGGTGCGGTCCATCACCGTGACCGAGCCATCCGGCATCCGCACGGGAAAATGCAGCGGATCGCCCTTGTTCGTCGTCCCCAGGATCGTGCCGCCGAGATGGGCGATGCCGCGCACCCGATCTTGGGTGAGACGGATCACGCCACCTTCCGGATAGCGTTCGGGATAGAGAATGCCGTTGAAGCCATCGCGGATGCCATGGCATTCCCATCCCCGCTTCAGCGCGGCGAGCACGACGGCGCGGATGACGGCGTTCAGGCCGGGGGCGTCGCCGCCGCCGGTGTTGATTGCGATGCGTCGGATCGGATTGGTCACGGGATCCTGGGAGAGAGTCGGGTCGGGATGGCGCCGGGCGCGGCCGTGCTTACTGCCGGCAACCTCGTGCCTGCTCGGGAGCGCGCAGGGATTTGCATCTTGCCATGGCAACCCCGGCGCTTCAACCGCGGCCCGGCTTCACCCGGTGGAAAACTGCCAGTGCGCGTTACGCCCCTCCCGCGTCAGCCGAGCAGGAACCGCAGGCGCTGGTCGGCCTTTGCGGGCGCAACCTGCAGAATCCGGGTTGTCACGACGTTCTCCATCACGAACGGATCAGCGTTCACCCTGGCTTCGAGTTCGGGCAGCGACGTTGCGTGTGCGACGATCGCCCCGCCCAAACCCGGTTGCAGCGAGCCAACCAGCAGAAATACACCGTCGTCACCCGAGAACGAGGTGTGCTCGAAACCCAACCGATAAAACAGCTCGTCGGCCGCCTCGACAATGTTTTCGCGCGTGGTCTTGTCGCTCATCCTGTTCACCTGCCCGGCCGTGCCGGGTCACCACAACTGAAACCGCTCAAGCGAGCCGCGTACATCGCCAGCCGTCGCTCGGGGCGCGCACGGACTAGGACGGGCGTCCTAAGTAGTCAAGGGCAAGTCAAGGCGGCCGGCGAGCCGGCAGCGCGCGAGCCGAACGCGTGCGTGAACGCGCGGCGGCGCGCCCCGTCACCCCCGGCGCGGTGGCAACGGGCCTGCCGCACACGTTCGGGCAAGGCTGGTGACGGCAGGCTGAGCGGTGTCAGGGAGGTCAGCCGCGTGCGCCCGGCGCGGACTCGCGGTCCAGTATCGTTCGCGCCAGCACCTTCGCTTCTTCCAACGCCTCTTCCGGCGTGTCCGAGTCGTTCAGCGTGCGGCGCAGTATCTGCTCGGACGACTCTCCGCCTTCGTGGAACAGCAGGACGATGCCCTGGTACTTGCCGCTGGCCAGTTCTTCTGCGTGCGCCTCGGCCTTCCAGTGCCCCCGTTGATAGGTGACGGTTTCCATGTTCGCCTCATCGATGATTGCGGGAATGGTTCGGCTGAGACAGAACGCGCGCAGAGCGGTTCTGCCCGCCACGGCGGGCGTGGGGAACGCATCGCGTCGCAGAAGCATGATCGCCGTCATTCCGGCGTCGGCGCGCCTTGAACTTCGCCAAAGGCGTCCCCTCGAAAACGCATTGCGCGGCCAATCGCAGATGGAACAGGAGTACGGACATGAATGAAAGCAAGGGCGCCTTTCCGGCGGATAAACCCGTGGACGCACTGATACACGACCACAACACCGTGCGCAAACTTGTCGATGTCTATCGCAACAGCGACAGCATGGCGGCCAAAATCAGCGCAGCCGAGCAGGCGCTGATGCTGCTGGAATCGCACTCGCTGGTGGAAGAGCAGGTGTTCTATCCCGCGGTGCGCGACGTCGACGCCTCGATGATCAGCCACTTCGAGGAGGAACACCACAAGACCGACGACATCCTAGCCTCGCTCAAGCGCATGTCGCTCTCCGACCCGCAGGCGCTGCCGATGTTCGAGCAACTGGTCGACATGGTGCTGCACCATATCGAGGAAGAGGAGAATCAGTTCTTCCCGAAGCTCGAACAGGCTCGGATGGACATGACCCCGATCGGGCTGCAGATGCAGGCATACGAAGCGAACCTCGTCCACATGCAGGCGCAGGCCAGCGATCAGCAGGGGGCGCGGCGTTAGGGGCGCTCCGAAGGGCGTCGACAACAGGCAAAGCAGGCGGCCCTGCCCTATCATTGCAGTCGCGCCGCCTGGGCGCGCCCTTTTCCGCTTCCCGAATGAACGGTCCGATGCCAGCCCGACCAGACGAACTCGCCCGCATCAGCACGATCACGCTGCAGCATTACCAGGCGCACGCCGCGCCTTTCTGGGAAGGCACGCGCGACCATGACGTCAGGCAGAACCTGGATGCGCTGCTGCGCCATATCCAGGGCTCTCCGCCGTTTCGCATTCTCGACTTCGGCTGCGGTCCCGGGCGGGATCTCGCGGCCTTGCGCGCGCTGGGCCATGAGCCGGTCGGCCTGGACGGCTGCGCGGCGTTCGCCTCGATGGCCCGCGAACACAGCGGCTGCGAGGTCTTGCAGCAGGACTTCCTCGCGCTCGACCTCCCCGCATCGCGCTTCGACGGCATCTTTGCGAACGCTTCCCTGTTCCATGTGCCGAGCCGGGAATTGCCACGCGTGCTGAGGGAGCTGCGCGCGACACTCAAACCTCGCGGCGTGCTGTTCGCATCCAATCCACACGGCAACAACGAGGAAGGATGGAGCGGCGGGCGCTACGGCGCCTATTACGATCTCGCCGCCTGGCGGGGTTTCATGCGGGCGGCCGGCTTTGTCGAACTGGAGCACTACTACCGACCGGAAGGCATGCCGCGCGAGCAGCAGCGCTGGCTGGCAAGCGTCTGGCGCAGCGCATCGTGACCACGCGGCGCGCCCGCTGCCCTTCTTGCGCCACCGCATGCACTTCGTCGGCCCGGGTTGCCCTTGCGGGCCACCACCCCCAAGACCGCCCTCGCAAGATACGCGCTTCAAGGACAACGATCTCCCGCGCGGCAGCGCATGCCGCGTTCGTCCGGCGCAGCTGCTATCTCTGACCGCGTTCCCGGCCCTTTTGCACCACCCGCGCACGCAACGGCGCCGCCGGACTGTCTTGATCCGGCAGGTAGTAGGCATCCCATACGTAGGCATGCCCCTTCATCACGATGATGATTCCGCAGACGAATGCAACATGCAGCGTGATGATCGCGAACGACAGCAGAAACCCGAGCGTCGAGTACTGCGCCGTCAGCGCCTCCTTGTCGCCGAGGTCGAACCAGCCGGCGCGCAGCAGCAGGATGAAGCACGCGCATCCGAGAGCGGCGGACAGCAGCGTGGCCGGAAGCTTCTTCAGCACCTTCCACTCGAGCCCGGCAGCGGCGCGGCGCGATCCCGGCAGGCGATTGAACGGACTCATTCATGCTCCTGGGTTTGCCCTTTCTGCTAGGACAACGCAACGGAACAGGAGTGCCGCGCAACGGCAGAAAGTCTTGAACCGGGAACAGATACCCTGCGGCACGCGAACTCATGATGCCCTCGCTCCGTTCGAAAGCGGGGACTTGGCCTGCCGCATCATCACGCCCGAGCACCCGCTAGCGCTGATAGGTAAGACATCGGACGGACTCGCCGTCGCGGCCGACGCTGATCTGTTCGGTCATGCATTCATAGTCCTCGTTGAACTTGCAGGCGGATACCTTGCAGGCGCCGACGCCGGCCGTGCGCGACCACGCCTTCGAATGCGCGGAGCCGTTGAAGAACGTATCGCAGCCGGGATGCACGCCGTTTCCGACCGTGATGGCGCGCGCATGACAGCACTGCTCGGTGTTGTACACGCATTCGCGTACCGCGCACTCCGCCACGATCGGCATTTCTATCGATAGCTGTTTCATGATGACCCTTCGAAGCTGAATGACGAGCTTGCGCTCCATCGAAAAGAATCGTCGATGCAGGCGGCCCGCGCAGCGCTTGCGCACGAAGCGCTTGAGCGGAATCATCACGGCTGCGCCTGACCATGCTCCGGAGCATCACGGCAAGCTCCGGGCGCCTGTACCTATTCCTGCTGCGGGCAGCGCGCCAGACCGGCGCCGATGTCCAGCGGATCGAACTCGGCGCGCAGGCCCATCGTCGTGCCCGAGCCGATCAGGCGCGAGATCAGATGCAGCGAAACCAGGCCGCCGCTGTTCCTCAGCTTCTGCGCCCAATGCGCAGCCACGCCGGCGACATGCGGTGTGGCCATGCTGGTACCGCTGAGTGAACGCAGCCCGCCGCCGGGAGAGGCCGAAACGATGTCCACGCCCGGACCGCAGATGTTTGCGCCCGTATTCGAGAACGGCGCCACCGCGAGACCCTGCGCGGTACGTCGCAGCGCGCCGACCGACACGAAGCCCTCCGATACTGCAGGCGGGCTGACGGCCACCTCCCAGTACTCGCCCTGCGTGCGGTTGCTCTCGTTGCCGGCCGCGGCAACAAGCAGCGATCCCTGAGAGAACGCGCTGCGCGCCCTGACCAGCGCCGCAAGGCGCTCGAACAGCTGCACGTTCTTGCGATAACCGTCCAGGGCCCATGAGGTCGCCACTTCCTGCGGAAGGCCGCGCGCCTGCAGGCGCTTCTGGTAGCCCGGAAAGTCCATTCCGAGCGACATCGCGATCACGTGGGCGCCGCTGTCCATCGCCCAGAAGATCGCATTGCAGATCTCTTCGCTCGATCCGCCGCCGTCGCGGCCGAGCACCTTGCCGATCAATGCCTTGCTCACGCCCGGCGCCACGCCGATGCGTTGGCCCTGCACCTCTCGACCGAAGATCGTGCCGGCGCAGTGGGTGCCGTGCCCGTTGTCGTCGCCATTCCCCTCGCCGGTGAAATCCTTCTGCACCAGATCCATGCCGCTGAACGCCGGATGGCTTGCATCGATGCCGGTATCGAGCACAGCGACCACAACCCCTGCGCCGGAATATGGCGAGGTATCAGCGCCGACCGCCTGTACGCCCCATGCAACGCCCTGACTGGCCGGCTCGGCTTCGTCCCCCAGGCTGTAGGGCCGCGGCGCGATCAGCCTCATCGGCATCGACGGGGCGACCGCCTGCACCTCGGGGTCGCGCAGCTGGTCCGCGAGCTCCTTCTTGTTCAGGTCGTCGACCTCGATCGAAAAATCGGCCGGCTGCACCTCGGTGGCGCGCGGAAACGCAAATGCCCGTGCGAACGGATCGCCGGTCCTGCTCGGCCGTGTTCTCAGTACGACATATTTCCCGTCCATGCTGTCCTC
>DATLGF010000457.1:0-5726 GCA_035540575.1 Noviherbaspirillum sp. | reverse complement strand
GACCAGGTCGCAACGCTGGATGGCGTCCAGATCGGCAAACCCGGCAACCACGCCGCCGCGTTGCAGCAATTGCAACGCATGCGCGGGCGCATCGTGACCTTCCATACCGCGTTGTGCGTCTGGGACGGCCGGCGCCCGCCCGCCGAGGCCGCCCAATGCACGAACGTGCGGACCCTGGTCGCGTTTCGCGACCTGCCCGACAGTGAGCTCGACGCCTACCTGCGCATCGAGCAGCCATACGACTGCGCCGGCAGTGCGAAGAACGAGGGTCTTGGCATTGCCTTGCTCGAACGTATCGAGAGCAGCGACCCGACCGCACTGACCGGTCTGCCGCTGATCGCTTTGACTACCATGCTGCGCAATGCCGGCGTGCGCTTCTTCGAGGATTGACCGATGACGGCTGGCGTCCTCTACCTGATCCCGAACACGCTGGGCGTCGACCCGGGCCCAGGCGATCCGCTCGTCGCGTTGATTCCGCAGCAGGTGCAGGAGCTGACGGCGGGCCTGGAGTATTTCATTGCCGAGAATGCGAAGACGGCCCGTGCTCACCTGAAGCTGGTGGGGGCGCGACATCCGCTTGCCAGGCCGCTCCAGGAAATCCTGATCGCCGAGCTGAACGTCAACACGCCCGACGCGACGCTGACGGAGCTGCTTGCACCCTTGCAGGCGGGGCGGGACGCCGGGCTGATTTCGGAGGCGGGAGTGCCGGCAGTTGCCGACCCCGGCGCCAACCTGGTCCGGCTCGCGCATCGCGAAGGCATCCGGGTACGGCCGCTGGTGGGGCCGTCGTCTCTGCTGCTGGCGGTGATGGCTTCCGGCCTGAATGGGCAAAGTTTCGCATTCAACGGTTATCTGCCCACCGACGCCGGGGCGCGCGCCAAACGCATCCGCCAACTCGAGGAGCGCTCGCGCCAGGAAAGACAGACGCAGCTTTTCATCGAAACGCCTTACCGCAACCACGCACTGCTGGACGCGTTGCTCGCCACCTGTCAATCCGGCACACGGCTTTGCGTGGCGAGCGACCTGACGCTGGAGAGCGAAACGATTCAAATGCATGCGGTCGCCCATTGGCGCAGGCTGGCCGTATCCGGGCAATTGCCGGACTTGCGCAAGCGCCCGACGGTGTTTCTCCTTCTGGCGTCCGACTGAGTATCGACAGACAAGCAAAACGGCGGCATTGCGCCGCCGTTTTGCATGCCCACCGGGCAGGTCGATCAGAGGATCCGAATCCTCATGTCCACATCTGAGACGTGGTAACGGATATCCGAATCGCGAGTTTTTCCGGCTGCATGCTCGTCCTGTAATGCAGGGATAGAAACCGAATCGGACAGGGCCAGTATAGGCGGCATGCGCACGGATTCAAGAATTGCATTCACAGGATCGGGCAATCGGTCTTCAACGGAGTGACGGTGTCCAGCCATGATTGAGGAGGGTCGCCGCCGCCGAACTGCCGACCGAGGTTCCGAAGCGCCGCAACAGCAGTTCGGACAAGCCCTCGCGATGCGTGTAGTCGATCACCTCCTCGGCCTTCAGCTCTTCGCGCGCGACCGAATCGATGGTGCCGAAGCCGTCCGCGAGACCCAGTTCCACCGCGCGAGCGCCGCTCCAGAACAGCCCGGAGAAGATCTCCGGCGTTTCCTTGAGCCGGTCGCCCCGCCCGCTGCGCACGACGTCGATGAATTGCTGGTGCACTTCGCGCAGCATTTCCTGGGCGTACTGCCGGTGCGCCTCGCTCTGCGGACTGAACGGGTCGAGGAAACCCTTGTTGTCGCCGGATGCCAGCAGGCGACGCTCGATCCCGAGCTTTTCCATCGCTCCCGCAAAACCGAAGCTTTCGATCATCACGCCGATCGATCCGATGATGCTGGCCTTGTTCACGAAAATCTTGTCGGCGGCCGCGGCGATGTAGTAACCACCGGAGGCGCAGACTTCATCCACTACGACGTAAAGCGGCTTGCGCGGGTACTCGGCTCGCAAGCGCGTGATCTCGTCGTTGATCATGCCGGCCTGGACCGGGCTGCCGCCGGGGCTGTTGATGCGCAGGATCACGCCAACCGAATTGGCATCCTCGAATGCCCGTTTGAGCGCGGGTATCACCGATTCCGCTGCGCCGCGCGCGCCGGATTCGATCGCCCCGTCGATCTCGATGAGCGCGGTATGGCGAGCGACGACCTCAGTGCTGCGCGCGGTGATGCCGAAGGCGATCCAGAAGCCCCAAGCAATCACCGCGAGGGTGAGCAAGCGCATGAAAATGCGCCAACGCCGTGCCGCCCGTTGCTCGCGCAAGGACGCGAAGGCCAGCCTTTCAAGCATATCGCGCTCCCAGCCTTCCTTGCGCTCGGGCCCGGATGCCGCCGTGGCCGACCGGGTGGGCGGAGGATTGTCGGCGCCGGTCGCGGAATTGTTGTCGTGTTCGTGAGTGGTCATGTTGTTTTTTCATGCACGCGCCGGACGTACATAGTCGTCCGGCTGCCAGTAGACCTGGCCATCCTGCTCGCTGACAGTAATTGAATGCAAACGCCCGCCTCGGCACGGCCCGCCAGCGCAACGCCCGGTATCGGGAACGTAGAGGGCGCCGTGCGTCGAGCACATCAGGTACAGACCGCTCGATTCGAAAAACTCGCCCTCGTTCCAGTCCAGCTCGATAGGAACATGGGCGCACCGGTTCAGATACGCATATGCCCTGCCGTCGTAACGGATCGCAAAGGCCGTGGCATCCTCACCCCCCGCTGTGACGGGGAAGCGCACACCCTTGCCGCCCTCGATCAGCGCTTCGGAGGCGCAAACGTGAATGCCGCGTTCCTCCATCGTGTCACGCATTTTCCAGCAACCATGCGTGCAACTCCGCCGTGGAGGACGCTGAATACAACGGCCGCAACGCATCCAGCTCGGGCGCGCTGTGTGCGCCGTAATGTACCGCGATCCCGGCTGCCCCCGCGTTGATCGCCATCTGCAGATCGTGCGTGGTATCGCCAATCATGACGGTGCGGGCGATGTCCTGACCAAGTTCCCGGGTGATCTCATGCAACATGGCCGGATGAGGCTTGGAGAACGTCTCGTCGGCGCATCGGGTGGCGTCGAACACCGACATCAGCTGCGCGGCGTCCAGCGCCCTGTTCAGCCCTACGCGGCTCTTGCCCGTCGCCACCGCGAGAAAATATCCCTGCTCAGCCAATTCCTGCAGCATGTCGCGCACGCCGTCGAACAAGGTCAGGCCTTGATCGCGCGTCAGGTAGTGATAACGATAGCGTTCCACCATCCGCGGGTAATGCTTGGGATCAAGACCGGGCAGCACCGCCTGCATCGCGCTGTTAAGGTCCAGCCCGATCACATAGGCTGCCTGGCGCTTGTCCGGGACCGGCAAGCCCAGGTCCCGCGCGGCTGCCTGGATGCAGGTGACGATGGTCGCGGTGCTGTCCATCAGCGTTCCGTCCCAGTCGAAAACGATCAGATCGAATTTTTTTCTTGGCATGGCTTGGCTGTCAGGGTTGAGCCTGCGCGTCTTCGGCGAGGCTTTCGAGGAATTCCCGGCATTCCGGTGGAAGCGGCGCGTGCAGGTTCACCGGCGCCCCGCTGTCCGGATGTGCAAATGTGATCTTGTGGGCGTGCAGGAACATCCGCTTGATTGCAATGCGCCTGCCCTCGCTCTTCTGCAGCCGGCGGTTCAATGCGAAATCGCCGTACTTGTCGTCGCCCGCGATCGGAAAACCGCTGGATGCCAGGTGCACGCGGATCTGGTGCGTTCGGCCGGTCTTCAAGTCGGCTTCGAGCAAAGCAAACGGACCGAGGCGCCGGACGAGGCTGAAGACCGTGCGGGACGGCATGCCGTCCGCCTGCACACGCACGCGCCGTTCGCCGTCGGGCGTGGTGTACTTGAACAGCGGAAGCCGCACATGTTGCCGGGCGTTCTTCCAGTCGCCGTGGACCAGCGCGAGATAGCGCTTGTCGATCTCGCCGTCGCGAATCTGCTGGTGAAGGCTGGCAAGCGCGGAACGTTTCTTCGCAAGCAACAGAATTCCAGAGGTTTCGCGATCCAGCCTGTGCACCAGTTCAAGGAATTTCGCCTGCGGCCGGGCGGCACGCAATTGCTCGATCACCCCGTAACTGACCCC
Source organism: Noviherbaspirillum sp. (assembly GCA_035540575.1). GTDB lineage: Bacteria > Pseudomonadota > Gammaproteobacteria > Burkholderiales > Burkholderiaceae_D > Noviherbaspirillum. The sequence goes on along the minus strand of DATLGF010000457.1, from coordinate 1,614 downwards.
GGAACCCCCGTGGACCGCCACCCCGGCCGGCTTGTCGATGGCCAGGACGTGGGCATCCTCGAACAGGATCGAAAACTCGGCGCCCGGCGCGGCGGGCGCGCGCGTTTCGGCTACGCGGATCGGCGGAATCCGCACGATGTCACCGGCCCGCAACCGATACGTCTGATCGATGCGGCCCTTGTTGACACGAACCTCCCCGGAACGCAGCACCCGGTAGATATGGCTCTTCGGAACACCCTTGCAGATCCTCAGCAGAAAATTGTCGATGCGCTGATCGGCTTCCTCTTCGCTGATGGTGACCGTGCGGACCTGGCCGGAGGGGGGTGACGAAGGGTTGCTCGCGATCAAATGCCCCATCTTCTGCGGGGGTGTCGCTAAGTCCTTCATTTGTATATATAATTGTTTCGCTCCGGTTACAAGTCCGGGGCAGGTGTGAGAATAAAAAGCACATTCTACACAGGGGCGCCTCAGCCGGCCCCGCGCAGTGCGAATACGGCGGAGAAAATGTGTACGCAGCACTGCCGCGCGTCCGGGGTGGCACCGAAGTTGTCATCGGGACCCGCGCGGCGATGTTGGACAAGAATGCTTGATCTGTAAGGATTATTCCGGCGAGCATGTCCGAGAAGCAAGGCTTCCGGATTGCTCGCCGGTTGACGTAATTGGCCCCATAGTCGAACCAGGAAACCATGCATCATATGGCCTCCCCTTGTTGCCCGCAGCCCAAGCCCGCGCCCGGATCTCGCGGCGTCGGCGATCCGGTCGCGGCGTTCGCTCATCATCGCGGCCAGTCTCGTCCGTGCCCCGTCGCCATGCCAGGTTTTTCGTCCCGGCCGGCGACACGCCAAGGCGATTCCCTCCCTCAAGCGCTCTGACCTCGCGTACATCCCAGGTACCTGGCCGCAGCGGTTTTCCGACGCGGCCGCTTGGCCACATGGCCACGGAGAAATCATGAAGCGCATGTTGTTCAACGCCACGCAGCAGGAAGAATTGCGCGTGGCCATCGTCGATGGGCAGAAGCTCATCGACATCGATATCGAGACGGCCGGGCGCGAGCAGCGCAAGTCCAATATCTACAAGGGCGTCATCACCCGCATCGAACCATCCTTGGAAGCCTGTTTCGTCAATTACGGCGAGGAAAGGCACGGTTTCCTGCCGTTCAAGGAAGTCGCGCGCAGCTATTTCAAGGAAGGCGTCGACGTTCGCAGCGCGAGCATCAAGGATGCACTTCGCGAAGGACAGGAGATCGTCGTTCAGGTCGAAAAGGAAGAGCGCGGCAACAAGGGCGCGGCACTGACCTCGTTCATCTCGCTGGCGGGCCGCTATCTGGTCCTGATGCCGAACAATCCCCGTGGCGGCGGCGTTTCGCGCCGCGTTGAAGGCGAAGACCGCCAGGAATTGCGCGAAACCATGGACAAGCTCGACCTGCCCTCCGGCATGTCGGTGATTGCGCGCACCGCCGGCATCGGCCGCAGCGTCGAAGAGCTGCAGTGGGACCTGAACTACCTGATGCAGCTCTGGCGCGCTATCGAAGGCGCAGGCAAATCCGCACCCGGTGCATTCCTGATCTACCAGGAATCCTCGCTCGTCATCCGCGCCATCCGTGACTACTTCAAC
>DATLGF010000456.1:0-7771 GCA_035540575.1 Noviherbaspirillum sp. | reverse complement strand
CCGCCACGCTGCGCTGCATCCATCCGTCCTCACGCGCCGGCCGCGGCGCGTGAGGACGGATGGATGCAGCGCAGCGTGGCGGACTACGAGTTCACCAGCTGGCTGTTCGCGTCCGAGAATCATCCGGACCTGTTCACCAATCCCTGCGAGGACGCGATCCTCGCCGCCATCGACGAGGCGGTGAAGTCGCCGCGCTCCGGTACCCATCTCGTGCGCCGCATCCCGGGCGTCATCCCGCAGCTGCTGCAGAGCCTGCGTTCGCCGGACTTCTCCGGCCAGGAACTGGCGCGGCTGATCTGGCACGATGTGGTGCTGGTGTCCGAAGTGCTGCGACTGGCCAACAGCGCGGCCTACAATCCCGGCACGCCGATCACCAGCATCGACCATGCGATCCTGATCCTTGGCCAGGACGGATTGCGCCAGCTGATCACCGGTGTGGCGTTCAAGCCGATCATCGACATGAAGTCGGGCAGTTTCACGCGTCGGGTCGCGCCGCACCTGTGGGATCAGGCCGAGCGTTGCGCGCTGGCCAACCGCATCCTTGCGCGAGCGGCGGGTGCCGATCCTCTGGAGGCCTTTCTGGCGGGCCTGATACACAACGTCGGCCTGATCGTCGCGCTGCGCATCATCGACCAGATCTACGATCGCAGCCAGCCGCTCGGTTCGCCGACGTTCTGCAATGCCCTTGTTCCCTTGGGACGCGCGCTCACCGCCAACATCGCGCGCGAATGGCATTTTCCCGACACCGTCATCCGCGCGGTGGGCGAGGCCGACGCAGCGGAAAAGGGCGGCGGGGCAGGCAGCCGCGAGCCGATGTCGGCGCTGGGAGCGATCCTGGTGACCGGCGATTATCTGGCCAAGCTCGATACGCTGCGCCGTCAAGGACGCATCGCGCAGGACGACCCGCGCGTGTCGCACGACTTGTCCGAGGCCCAGCGCGAATGCTTCGCGCAGATCGCGCTGCTCGAGCAGCGCGACTGGGGACTCGCTTGAACGCCGGCGGCGCCTCCTGCCGCGCCGGGTGCTAGTCCAACATGCGCGGTTCACCCTCCAGCACCAGCAGGTACATGCCTTTCTCGTCCGGGCCGAAGTAGGCCTTGCAGGAAAAGCAGGTATTGGGATTCACACGAAACGGCTCGCCGACGGGCGGCATGTGATTCAGATCGAACATGCCGATGTCGGTCTTGGCGCCGTTTCTATCTTCGTGGATGACTTGTACGCGCATGACATCTCGCTTTCGACGGGTGTTCTGCATAGATTCGGCGCATCGTCTACAGTTCAGGACATCCGCGCATTCGCGGCAATCCTTCATGCGGAAAGTGAGTGATCCGATGCCGACCCGACTCAAGATCGATTTCGTCTCCGACGTATCCTGCCCCTGGTGCGCAGTGGGGCTTGCGGGCCTGGAGCACGCGCTGCAGCGGGTGCAGCCAGAGATTGCCGCACAGATCCATTTCCAGCCGTTCGAACTCAATCCGCAGATGGGGCCGGAAGGCGAGGACATCACCGAGCACCTGGTTGCCAAGTACGGAATTTCCGAAGCGCAGGTCGAAGAGAATCGGGAGGCAATCAGGGCGCGCGGCGAACAGGTGGGTTTCACGTTCAATATGGAAAAGCGCTCCCGCATCTACAACACCTTCGATGCGCATCGCCTGTTGCACTGGGCGCAGCTCGAAGGACACCAGGCGGCGCTCAAGCACGCGCTGCTGAAGGCCTATTTCACCGACGGCGAGGATCCGAGCGACCACGAGGTGCTCGCGCGCACGGCGGCGGCGTGCGGACTCGACGAAGAGCGTGCCCGCGCGATACTCGGCTCCGACGCGTATGCGGACGAGACGCGCGCGCAGCAGCGCTTCTATCTCGAACAGGGTATCCATTCCGTGCCGGCGGTGATCGTCAACGATCGCTACCTGATCCAGGGCGGACAGCCGCCCGAGGTGTTCGAGCGCGCACTGCGGCAGATCGCCGAACAGAACTGACGGTTTCGACGCACAACACAACAGGGAGTGACGGCATGGGCATGCTCGCAGAGTTCAAGACATTCGCGTTGCGCGGCAACGTGATGGATCTTGCCGTCGGCGTCATCATCGGCGCGGCGTTCGGCCGCATCGTCGATTCGCTGGTGACGGACCTGATCATGCCGGTCGTCGGCCTCGCGGTCGGCGGGCTGGACTTCTCCAACTACTTCATTCCGCTGGCCGGACAGCAGGCGGCAACGCTTGCCGAGGCCCGGGCGGGCGGGGCGGTGCTCGCCTACGGCAGCTTTCTGACGGTGGCGCTGAATTTCCTCATCCTCGCCTTCGTCATCTTCCTGATGGTGCGCCAGATGAATCGCCTGCGGGCGCAGACGCCGCCTGCGCCGCCCGCCGCGCCGCCGGAAGATGTGCTGCTGCTGCGCGAGATCCGCGACGCGCTGAAAAGATAGCGCCGATGGAGGAGCCGTCACTGTCCGTCGCGGGACGCCGCACTGCGTTGAGAGGGGAGGATAATCTGCGCAGCATCGCCTTCATGCTCGCGGCGGTGGCGATGTTCGCGCTGATGGATACGGTAATGAAGCTGCTCGCGCAGCATTACCCGGCCATGCAGGTGGCCGCCTTGCGCGGCCTCGCTGCATTGCCGTTGGTCTGCATATGGGTGTGGTGGCGCGGCGCGACGGCGTCGCTGCGGCGTGTGCGCTGGCCGCTGCACGTGCTGCGCGCCGGGACCGGCATCCTGATGCTGTTCCTGTTCGCCTATGCGCTGCGCACACTGCCGCTGGCCGAAGCGTACACGCTGGCCTTCATCGCTCCGCTGCTGATTACCGCGCTCTCCGCGCTGGTCCTCGGGGAACGCATCGGCGCGGCGCGCTGGTGGGCGGTAGCGGGCGGGTTGGTCGGGGTGCTGATCGTGTTGCGCCCGACCGGCGCCGGCATGCTGAGCCTGGGGGCGGCCACAGTGCTCGGCTCGGCCGCGTGCTATGCGGTCGTCGCGATCACCGTGCGCGTGCTCGCACGCACGGATTCGAGCGAGAGCATCGTATTCTGGTTTACGGCCGCGCTGGCCGGGGGCGCAGGACTGCTGGCGCTGCCGAACTGGGTCGCGCTGGCAGGCGCTCACTGGCCGCTGCTGATCGCGCTTGCGATTACCGGCTTTCTCGGGCAGATACTGATCACCGAGGCGTTTCGCCGCGGCGAGGCTTCCGCGGTCGCGCCGTTCGAGTACTCGGCGCTGGCATGGGCGGCGATGCTGGACTGGATGCTTTGGCAAGTGCTGCCGGACCGTTACGTTCTTGCCGGTGCCGTCGTCATCGTCGCCAGCGGTGTATTGCTGTTGCGCACGGAAGGAGCGCGCGTCCGGCGCGACAGGGCCGGGTGACGGCTTCCGGGAACCGTGCAAAAATCCGTGCGCGCGCATGTTCCCGCGCGTTGTTCAACGGATAAGCGAAGTCAGACATGCAAGTAAACGCCAACTCGTCCACGACCTCCCCGGCTGCCTCGGGCGGCCTGCGCCAGCGCCTGGAAGCCTTTATCAACAACGGCCGCGTGCAAGGCATCATCCTTGCGCTGATCGCCATCAACGCCGTCATTCTCGGCCTGGAAACCTCGCCGGCTGTGATGGCCGAGTACGGCACGCTGCTGGTCGGCGTGGACCGGGTGATCCTGGCCGTGTTCGTCGTCGAGATCCTGATCCGGCTCTACGTGTACCGGCTGGCCTTTTTCCGCGATCCGTGGAGCATCTTCGATTTCATCGTGGTCGGCATCGCGCTGGTGCCGGCGACCGGCCAGCTCTCGGTGCTGCGCGCACTGCGCGTGCTGCGGGTGCTGCGCGTGATGACCATCGTGCCCTCGATGCGCAAGGTGGTCGGCGCGCTGCTGGGAGCGATTCCCGGCTTGTCCTCGATCGCGCTGGTGCTGCTCCTGATCTATTACGTGTTCGCGGTGATCGCAACCAACCTGTTCGCCGCCAGCTTCCCCGACTGGTTCGGCGACCTCGGACGCTCGTTCTACACGCTGTTCCAGGTGATGACGCTGGAAAGCTGGTCGATGGGTATCTCCCGCCCGGTGATGGAGGTGTATCCGTACGCGTGGCTGTTCTTCATCCCGTTCATCCTGATCGCCACCTTCAGCATGCTCAACCTGTTCATCGCCGTCATCGTCAATGCGATGCAGACGGTGAGCGACGCCGAGCACGAAGAGACGCGCGACGTCGTCGGCCAGACCGGCGAGCATCTCGAGCGGGAACTGCATGTCGAGGTGCAGGCATTACGCGAGGAAATCCGCGCGCTGCACAAGCTGATCCAGTCCGGCAAGGGTCGGGATCAAGCGTAGTTTTCGCGAACGCGCGACAATGCCCTTTTCATGGAGGGCGGCGAGATGATCGAACTGCGCAAGGCACAGGAACGCGGCCATGCAAACCACGGCTGGCTCGATTCCTGGCACAGCTTTTCCTTCGCGGACTACTACGATCCGAAGCACATGAGCTTCGGTCCGCTCAGGGTGATCAATGAAGACCGGGTGGCCGGGGGCGCCGGTTTCGGTACCCACGGTCATCGCGACATGGAAATCATCAGCTACGTGCTCGACGGCGAGCTCGCGCACCGCGACAGCATCGGCAACGGCAGCGTGATCCGTCCCGGCGACGTGCAGCGCATGAGCGCGGGGCGCGGCATCATGCACTCCGAGTACAACCATGCGCAGGACCGTCAGACGCACTTCCTGCAAATCTGGATCGAGCCGAATCGCTACGGCATCACGCCGGGTTACGAGGAAAAGCGCTTTTCCGATGATGAGAAGCGCGGCCGCCTGCGCCTGATTGCCAGCCCGGACGGACGCGACGGCTCGGTGGTCATCCATCAGGATGCCTACGTTTATGCTGGCCTGTTCGACGGCGCCGAGCAGGCCAGCCTCCCTCTTGCCGCCGGGCGACGCTGCTATGTCCATCTCGTGCGTGGCCGGCTTGGCGTCGCCGGGCATGCACTCGCGGCGGGCGATGCGCTCAAGGCCGAAGGCGAGACGGCCATTGCGCTGCGCGACGGCGAGGGCGCGGAGGTGCTGGTGTTCGATCTGCCTTGAGTGGACCAGGCCGGCCGGGAACCTCCGGCCTGCGCCTGCCAACTATATGGATTTGGACCAGGAGACTCTCATGCCCAAATCCACTCTCGCCGGCCATCCGCTGCATCCGATGCTCATCGTCGCGCCGGCCGCACTGATTCCTTTCGGCTTTCTGCTCGATGCCATGCATCGTGCCACCGGAAAAGAGTCCTATTCGGAAGCGGCTTACTACAGCCTGATGGGCGGCCTCGTCGGCGGCATTGCCGCGGGCGCGGCCGGAGCGCTCGACTACCTGGCAATCCCAAGGGAAACCGAGGTCAAGCGCACGGCCAATGTGCATGCGCTGCTCAACAGCGGTGCACTCGCGATGACGGCGGCCAATGTGCTTGCCAGAAAACGCGACGGCGCACACCGCGGCGGTTCGCTGGCAGCGTCCGCGCTCGCTGCGGCAGCCGTGATCGTCTCGGGCTGGTTCGGCGGGCGTCTCGTCTATGAGCAGGGCATGCGGGTCAAGAGCGTGTCACCTGTTGCCGACGAGCCCGAACTGCTCATCCCGGGCGACGCGCGCATAGCGCAAGCGATGCTCGCCGCCGAACGGCGCATGCCCGCAGCCGGTCCCGTGCTGCATTAAGGCTACGCAGCCTTGATTGTCCAATACTGTTTCATGTTTATGACACGCCTGCCTTGCATGCCGCGTCCTGCGCTGACGCGCGCGCTCAACACCTGAGGGTTTGCGTGTGATCAAAGGCCGCGCCGGGCGGGCAGGAACGGCGTCTGGCGCGCTTTGCTCATACCGGTCCGTTCCGATCGATTCGATCGGTGTTTTATTCGCGCTCCATGGCCCAGGCACCGGAGCGGGATCGGGTTTTGTTCGGCAAAGCGTTTGGTAGTTGTTTGCATGGGAAGCTTATTCTGTCCCTGCCTGCATATCGGACCTGCGACACGTCCGATCCCGGGTATCCGTTTCCGCGATGGAGCGAGCATTGTTATCCATAGCGGAGTTGGTAATGAAAAAGATCCTCGCAACATCCCTGATAGCGGCGCTTGCCGCGTGCGGTGGCAGTAACAACGAAGAAGTGGTCGCCAGTGCGGCGATGCAGGGTGGGCCTGCCACCCCGGCTGTCCCCGCCACGCCGGCGCAGCCGGGTGCCGCGCCCGCCACCCCAGCCACACCCGCGACGCCGGCCCAGCCGGACGTCCCGCCCGGTGAGCCCGGCGCACCACCCGCCACGCCCACGCAACCAGACGAGAATGCGGCCGCTCTGATCGAAGCCTACCAGGGTGGGCTCGGCGACATCGCCCTTGCCCAACTGGCGACGCAGAACGCGCAGAATGCCGACGTGCAGCGACTGGCGCAACGCCTCGTCGACCACCACACCTGGCTCAATGAGCAGTGGGCGCAGCTCGCGGCCGATCAGAACGTGACGCTGCCCACCGAACCCGGTGCAGGCTTTGCCGACGAACAGGCGGCATTGCAAGGCTTGAGCGGTGCAGAGTTTGACCAAGCATTCCTGACGCGGACGATCGAACGCCATCGCCAATTGCTGACTCAGTTGCGCGAGCAGGCAGGACTGGCTGTGACCGACACCAACGGCACCAACGGCACCAACGGCACCAACGGCACCAATGGCACCAATGGCACCAATGGCACCAACGGCACCGCACCCGGCGCGCCCGCCAATGGCGAGGATGGCGAGATTTCGCCCGCCCAGGCCAGCCGCGACCTGGCAATGAACGCCATTCCCGCTGTGCAGACCCATCTGGAAGCGGCCAAGACCATTGCCGGCGCGAGCAATCCCGAGACCTTCATCCAGCAGGCCTACGTGGGCGGCCTCGCCGAAATCGCGACAGCGACACTGGCCGCCGAGCGTTCGGAAAACGAGGCGGTGCGCGACTTCGCCGAACAGATGATCGAGGACCACGTGCGTGCGAACATCGAGATCGCGCTGCTGGCCGAACTGGAGGGAATCACGCTCGAGCAGACGGTTCCGCCGGAGGTGCGCGCCGCGCTCGACGATCTGGCTCGCATGAGCGAGGAGGACTTCGACAAGGCCTACATGAACTTCAACGTGCTCGCGCACGAATCGCTGGTCGCGCAGGCCAGGGCGCAGGCCGCCAACGGGGGAGATCCGACCGTGACGGCCTATGCCGCGCGTGTGCTGCCCACGCTTGACGAACATCGCGAGATGGCACGCAGCATCTATGAGGATGTCGAGCCAAACCTGCTGTTCGGCGCGGTCGCCAGCGGATGGACCGAGATCCTGCTGTCTCAGCTCGCGGTGCAGGTGTCCGACAATCAGCAGGTTCAGCAATTCGCCCAGCGCATGATCGATGAACACACGGCGGCGAACAGGCGAGCGATGCAACTCGCTCAAGCGAACGATCGCGATCTGCCGACGCAGGTGCCGGCCGAAGCGGCGCTCCAATACATCCGTCTGTCGCAGCTGACCGGCGCGGAGTTCGACCGCGAGTTCGCCGACCAGAACGTGGCGTTCCATGAGGACACGCTGGAGCTGTTCCGCAACCGCCAGGCGGATGAGACGGAGCAGCAGATCCAGACGTTTGCCTCCGAAACAATCCCGGTTCTCGAGGACCATCTGCAAGACGCGCGCACGCTGGCCGGGCAGATCAACAACAATGCGGCCAACAACGGCACTGGCAACAACAACGGCACTGGCAATAACAACGACACTGCGAACAGCAACGCCACCGCCAGCTGACCGGCACTCGCCGTGCATCCG
>DATLGF010000455.1:0-2387 GCA_035540575.1 Noviherbaspirillum sp. | reverse complement strand
GTCCGAATGTGAGCGTGCGCCGTGTGCCGGCCAGTTCACGCCAGATCGCGGTATAAGCGTCATCGGCGGGGAAGACGGCGACGCCGTCGGCGTCCAGGCCCTCGATCACCGAGCCGTTCTCCCGCGCGACCGCTTCCACGGTCGCCATGAACTCCTGGTGTTCGCGCTGCGCGTTGTTGACCAGCGCAACCGTCGGGCGGGCGATGCGGGTCAGCACCGCGATCTCGCCCGGATGGTTCATCCCCAGTTCAATCACGGCAGCCTTGCAGCCTGCGCGCAGCCGGAACACGGTCAACGGCACGCCGATGTCATTGTTCAGATTGCCGCGCGTGGCCAGCACCTGATCGGGCCCGTGCGCCGCCGACAGGATCGCCGCGGTCATTTCCTTGACCGTGGTCTTGCCATTGCTGCCGGTGACACCGACCACGGGCAAAGCGAACCGGCTGCGCCACCAGCGCCCGATATCGCCGAGCGCGGTACGGGTATCTGGCACCACCAGTGCCGGCACCTGCAAGCCTTGCGGCACGCGTTCCACGACGACGGCTGCCGCACCGCGTGCCGCCACGTCTGCGAGGAAATCATGCGCGTCGAAACGTTCGCCGCGCAGCGCGACGAACAGATTGCCGGGCGCGACGCTGCGGCTGTCGGTACAGACACCGTCAAACGCCGCATCGGCTGTCGCCACCGCCTGCGAGATCGCCGGCTGCAGTTGCGCCAACGAGGATTTCATCAGTTGCTTCCCTTCATTGTTGCTCGCGAAGCCAGCGCCAGCGCGGCGTGGTCCGCATCCAGGAAGGGCATCTTCCTGCCCTTGATTTCCTGGTAAGCCTCATGGCCTTTTCCAGCCAGGAGGACGACGTCCTGTCGACCGGCATGCCGCACCGCCCAGAGGATGGCGCCGGCCCGGTCTTCGATGATGTGCAGATTGCCCGCCGCGGCGCGCTGGGGTGCGATGCCGGCCACGATCTGCGCGATGATGGCGCCGGGCTCTTCGCTGCGCGGGTTGTCGCTGGTGACCACGATGTGATCGGCCAGCTGCGAGACCGCGCCCATCTGCGCGCGCTTGCCCGGATCGCGGTCGCCGCCGCAGCCGAACAGGCACCACAGCTGGCCGCCGCGCTGTCCTGCGACCTGGCGCAGCGCCTTGAGTGCCTGCTCGAGCGCATCCGGCGTATGCGCGTAGTCGACCACCACGAGCGGCGCGTCAATGCCGCCGACCTGCTGCATGCGTCCGGGCACCGGCGTGAGCGCCTCGACCGCGCCGATGGCGTCCTTGAAGCGCACGCCCTTAGCAATCAGCACACCCAGGATCGCCAGCACGTTGCTGACGTTGAACTGGCCGACCAGCTGCGTCCTGACCTGCGTGTTGCCGAACAGGGACTCCAGCCGGAATGCGGTGCCGCCATGGTGGGCGCGCACATCGGCGGCGCGCAGCGTAGCCACGCCGGGCAGGTTGCACCCGTTCAGGCTGTAACCGAGGACCTGCACCCCCGGCGCATTCCTGCGCAGGTGCTCGGCCAGCCTGCGGCCCGCCTCGTCATCCAGATTGATCACGCCGTGCTTGAGTTGCGGCCAGTCGAACAGCATGCGCTTGGCCGCTTCGTAGGACGCCATGTCGCCGTGATAGTCGAGGTGGTCGCGCGTGAAGTTGGTAAATACCGCTACATCGAAATGCATGCCGTTCAGGCGGCCCTGATGCAGGCCGATCGAAGACGCCTCGATCGCCAGCGCCTTCGCCCCGCTGTCACGCAGACGCGCCAGCTCGTACTGGAGCTGCGCGGCATCCGGCGTGGTCAGCCCGGTCGCATGCAGGCCGCCATGGCTGCCGCCGCGATACAGGCCGATGCCGAGCGTGCCGATCACCGCCGTCGGCATGCCCAGGCGCGACAACGCACTGCCCAGCCACTGCGAACAGGACGTCTTGCCATTGGTGCCGGTGACCGCGATCGAGAACATCTCCGCGTCCGGCATGCCGAGCAGGCTGCCGGCAATCGGTCCGACCTGCTGCTTCAGCTCGCCGACTGCCAGGTGCGGCACCTGCCATGCGTCGTCCCACTCGAAGCCGCGCGCGTCGTACAGCACCGCGGCCGCACCGCGTTCGATCGCCGCGGCGATGTAGCGACGTCCGTCGCTGGCCTCGCCCGGATACGCAACGAACACGTCGCCCGCGCCGATCGTGCGCGAGTCGGATGCCAACCGCGCAGCCGGCGCGATCTTGCGCAGCCAGTCGACGATGCCGGTCAGTGTTTGCGGCGCATCCACTAGATACTCTCCTGCACGGGCTCGGCCGGAATGATGATGTCGGTGACGTTCGAATCCGGCGGCACGTTCAACGCGCGCAGCGCGCTGCCGACCACTGCCGCGAACACCGGCGCGGCCACCTGTCC
>DATLGF010000454.1:0-5630 GCA_035540575.1 Noviherbaspirillum sp. | reverse complement strand
CTCGCTCTGTTTGACTTCGGAACTGGGTTCCCGCCTGCGCGGGAACGACGTGCGGGAGTGGCCGTGCTTTTCAACGGCTTGGCCGTTCAAACTGAAAAAGAGCGGCGTCCAGAAAACTGTCGTTCCCCTAGGCGGGCCCCCGCTCAGGCGGGAACCCAGTTCCGAAGTCAAACAGAGCGAGTCCGCGTGAACTCGCCAGGAAAACTCTATCGCCCCAGCCCGCCTACGCCGCCAGCGCCATCGCATTACCCACTTCCGCCATCAGCGCCTGCCGGCTCACCGCATCCTGCGGCGCCACCCCGAAGCCACGCACCACACCGTCGGCATCGCAGAACCGGCATATCGTGCGTTCGCCGTCGCGCGCCGTGTACCACGCACCTGTCTCGCGCAGCGCGGCCGCCGGCGGCAGCAGCGCGAGCGGATAGCTCGGTGTCTTGACGATGACCGGTGCGGCCTTCATGTCGATCGCCGTCGGCGTGCCGGCAACGGTGCGCGCAATCGCGCGCGCCGCCGTCATCAGCGGCGCGATGTAGGGCAGGCAGACGGAACCCGCGCCGTCCGCATACTCGGCGCAGTCGCCCAGCGCGTACACGTCCTGCGCGCTGGTGCGGCCGTAGGCATCGACGACGATGCCGCGCCGCGTGTTCAAGCCCGCAGCCTGGGCCAGGCTCAGCTCCGGCCGCAGGCCGACAGCGGACAGCACCACGTCCGCATGATAGAGCTGGCCGTCGTTGAGCAGGACCTGATACCCGTCGGCGCCGCGCTCGACGCGCGTCGCCGTCGTGCCGAGCTGCAGGTCGACGCCGCGTTGTCGCAGCGCCGCCGCCAGCCCCTGCGATAGCGCGGGCGGGGCGAGCGAGGCCAGCGGCATCGGATTCGGGTCGACCAGCGTGACGATATGGCCAGCGCCGGCCAGGTCGTCGGCGAACTCGCAGCCGATCAAGCCTGCGCCAAGGATCAGCACCCGTGCACGCGCGCCGGCGCCAGCGATGCGTGCGCGCAGGGCCGCGTAGTCCGTCAGCGTGTTCACCGACACGACCTCGTGCGCGGCGTCCCCGTTCAGGGCCAGCCGGATCGGCTGCGCGCCGAGCGCCAGCACCAGTTGTTCGTACTCGAAGCTGCCGGCCTCGGTTGCCACCGTTGCGGCCGCCATGTCAAGGCCCGACACGCGGGTGCCGGTCAGGATGCTTGCACCCAGCTGGGAGGCCATCTGGGCTGCCGTCTGGGAGACCAGCTGCGCGGCCTCCTTGCCATGGGCGTAGGCGTTGGACAGCATCGGCTTGGAGTAAAACCCGCCGTCGTCGGCCGTGACGATGAGCAGCGGCTTGTTCTTGTCGAGCTTGCGGACTTCGCGGGCGACCGTGTAGCCGGCCAGCCCGCTTCCGATGATGATCGTGGGTTTCATGTTTTCGTATGCGGGCGGCGGGGGATCAGATTTCCACCATCTCGAAGTCGGCCTTGGCCACGCCGCAGTCCGGGCATTCCCAGTCGGCCGGAATGTCTTCCCAGCGGGTGCCGGGCGCGATGCCGTCCTCCGGCATGCCGGCCGCCTCGTCGTAGATGAAGCCGCATACGATGCACTGATAAGTCTTCATGGTTTTCCTTCCTGGATCGTTGTTGGTTTACTTGGCGGTTGCGGCGAGCACGTTACGGTAGTTGTTTGCGTGGCGCTCCTCGACCTTGGCCAGCGCGGCGAAGCGCTTGGCGGCGACTTCCAGCATGCGGCGAAATGCCTCGGCATGTTCCTTCGATTCGGCGATCTGCTCGTCGAACTCGGCAACCGCCGCTTCATTGCCTTCCTGCACCGCCAGGTGGCGGAATTTCGGATACATCTCGGTGTACTCGTAGGTCTCGCCCTCGATCGCGATCTCCAGCGCCTTGGCCGGGCTCAACCTGGCCTTCGGGTAGAGCAGGTCGAGGTGGCCGAATGCATGCATCACTTCCTGCTCGGCAGTCTCTTCGAAGATGCGCGCCACGTCCTCGGCGCCTGCCTCGCGCGCCAGCTTGGCGAAGTAGCGGTACTTGATATGGGCCATCGACTCGCCGGCGAATGCCGCTTCGAGGTTCTGGATGGTCACGGATTGTTGTTGGTGGGCCATGGTGTGCTCCCTTTCTCTGTTAGGTTTAATTAATCAATACGAGAAGAATAATAGGAGAACGTGATTAATAAATGAAATTGAACGTTTTGATCGATTCGATAGCTTTTCTGTTTTTCTCGGCTGGATTTCCTTATCTCAGGGCAGCATGACGTTAGGACAAATACGTATAAGTCGACCGATACCCCTCTGATAAAATCGTCGCCTTTCTGCAAGCAACCAGGGAATGCGCCATGGACTCGTCGAGCGATCAAAAAGAGCAAATCCGCCAGCAACTGCGGCAATCCGCGCTCGAATACCATGAGTTTCCGACCCCTGGGAAAATCAGCGTCACGCCGACCAAGCAGCTGACCAACCAGCGCGACCTCGCGCTTGCCTACTCGCCGGGGGTGGCCGCGGCCTGCGAGGAAATCGTCGCCGATCCGGTCAATGCCTACCGTTACACCGCCCGCGGCAACCTGGTCGCGGTGATCACCAACGGTACGGCGGTGCTGGGACTTGGCAACATCGGGCCGCTCGCATCCAAACCGGTGATGGAAGGCAAGGGCGTGCTGTTCAAGAAGTTCGCCGGCATCGACGTGTTCGACATCGAGATCAATGAGAACGACCCGGACAAACTGATTGACGTGATCGCCGCGCTCGAGCCCACCTTCGGCGGCGTGAACCTCGAAGACATCAAGGCGCCCGAGTGCTTCTACATCGAGCGCAAGCTGCGCGAGCGGATGAAAATCCCGGTCTTCCATGACGACCAGCACGGCACCGCGATCATCGTCGGCGCGGCCGTCCTCAACGGCCTGAAGGTGGTCGGCAAGCAGATCGAGGACTGCAAGCTGGTTGTCTCCGGCGCCGGCGCCGCCGCGCTGGCCTGCCTGGACCTGCTGGTCGACCTCGGCTTCCCGCTGAAGAACATCTTCGTGACGGACCTGGCCGGCGTGGTCTACAAGGGCCGCAAGGAACTGATGGATCCGGACAAGGAGCGCTTCGCGCAGGAGACTGATGCGCGCAGTCTCGCCGAGGTGATCCCCGGCGCCGACATCTTCCTCGGCCTGTCCGCCGGCGGCGTGCTCAAGCGCGAGATGGTCGCGCAGATGAACGACCGGCCGCTGATCCTCGCGCTGGCCAACCCGACCCCGGAAATCCTGCCCGAGGAAGTCAAGGCGGTGCGCAACGACGCGGTGATCGCGACCGGCCGCTCCGACTACCCGAACCAGGTCAACAACGTACTCTGCTTCCCGTACATCTTTCGCGGCGCGCTCGACTGCGGCGCGACCACGATCACGCGCGAGATGGAGATCGCGGTCGTGCACGCGATTGCCGAACTGGCCCAGGCCGAGCAGTCCGACATCGTCGCCACTGCCTACGGCATCAGCAATCTCTCGTTCGGCCCGGAATACGTGATTCCGAAGCCCTTCGATCCGCGCCTGATGATCAAGATCGCGCCTGCAGTGGCGAAGGCGGCGGAAGACGGCGGCGTCGCGTCGCGCCCGATCAAGGACATGCAGGCCTACATCGACAGCCTGCAGCAATTCGTCTACCGCAGCGGCACCTTCATGAAGCCGCTGTTCCAGATTGCGAAGAAGGCGCCGCCGGAGAAGAAGCGCATCGTGTTCGCCGAAGGCGAGGAAGAGCGCGTGCTGCGCGCGGTGCAGGTGGTCATCGACGAAAGGCTGGCCAAGCCTATCCTGATCGGCCGACCGGCCGTGCTGGCGCAGCGCATCGAAAAATTCGGACTGCGCATGCGTCCGGGCGTCGATTTCACGGTGATCAATCCCGAGTACGACGAACGCTACCGCGACTATTGGCAGGAATACCTGGCGCTCACCCGCCGCAAGGGCATCTCCGAGCAGTACGCGAAGCTGGAGATGCGTCGCCGCCACACGCTGATTGGCGCAATGACGGTCAGGAAGGGCGATGCCGACGGCATGATCTGCGGCACCTACGGCACCGTGCCGATCCACCTGCAGTACATCGACCAGGTGCTCGGCAAGCGCGAGGGCGTGAATGTCTATGCGGCGATGAATGCGCTGATCCTGCCGGATCGCCAGATCATGCTGGTGGACACCCACGTCAACGAGAACCCGACCGCCGAGCAGATCGCCGAGATCACGCTCCTGGCCGCCGAAGAGATGCGCCGCTTCGGCGTGGAACCGCGCGCGGCGCTGCTGTCGCACTCGAACTTCGGCACCAGCAACAGCGAATCCGCGCAGAAGATGCGCCGTGCGCTGGCGATCCTGCGCGACATGGCGCCGGATCTCGAAGTCGACGGCGAGATGCACGGCGACACCGCGCTCGACGCCGCCGTGTTGAAGAAGACGATGCCGGATTCGCCGCTCACCCGCGACGCCAACTTGCTGGTGCTGCCGAACATCGACGCAGCCAACATCGCCTACAACCTGCTCAAGGTCGCCGCCGGCAACGGCATCGCGATCGGGCCCATCCTGATCGGCTGCGACCGCCCGGTGCACGTGCTGACCCCGTCGGCCACCGTGCGCCGCATCGTGAACATGACCGCGCTGTGCGTGGTGGATGCAGTGTCGGAGCGGTAGCCCGGGTGCCGGCCAGACCGGTATGATTCGAGCAACGGCCGCCCTTGGGCGGCCGTTTCGCTTTTTTGGGCATGCATGGCACGGGTGCCTGACTTGTCATCGTGCCGCCTAACGCCTGCTGCTCTACCGACTTGGCCGGTAAGATGGTGCGGTGAATGGCACTTCGTCCAAACCGACGCTGTCTCTGATGTGGCTTAACACAACCCTCAGGCGCTCATGCGAACAGTACGGTAGGCAGGACCGCAAGCCCTCCATGCTTCGCTTCGCCCCGCCATTCAAGCCGACCCCGCTTCGCTGCGCGGCCTGGTTCATGCATTCATCCTGCAGGTCCGGTGTCGGGCAACCCATCACAACGGAGGAGTGACATGTCAACACCCGCAAAGAACACGATCTGCCTTTGGTACGATGGCGACGCCGAGGAGGCGGCGCAGTTTTACGCCAGAACCTTTCCCGACTCGTCCGTCGGCGCCGTGTACCGCGCTCCTGGGGATTTTCCTTCGGGGAAGCAAGGGGACGTGTTGACCGTCTGGTTCACCGTCATGGGGATTCCGTGCCTGGGGCTGAACGGCGGCCCCGCGTTCAAGCACAGCGAAGCCTTCTCGTTTCAGGTCGCAACCGTCGACCAGGCCGAAACCGATCGCTACTGGAACGCAATTGTCGGCAACGGCGGCCAGGAGAGCGCTTGCGGCTGGTGCAAGGACAAATGGGGACTGTCCTGGCAGATTACGCCGATCGCGCTGACGGAAGCGATCGCCGATCCTGATCCCGCTGCCGCCAAACGCGCGTTCGATGCGATGATGCAGATGACAAAGATCGACATCGCGGCGATCGAGGCGGCGCGCCGCGGTTGAGCGCCGCTCATGCCGACCGGTTAATCACGCAACGAAGTCGATGCTATGCGAATAGGAATCGTCTCGGACATTCATGGCAACCTCGCGGCTCTGGAAGCAGTCGTTGCCGATATGCGGCGACGCGGAGTGGACCAGCT
>DATLGF010000453.1:0-5555 GCA_035540575.1 Noviherbaspirillum sp. | reverse complement strand
TGATGAATGAAATATGACGTGTTGGTGATCGGCGGCGGCAACGCCGCCCTGTGCGCAGCGCTCACGGCCCGCGAAGCGGGCGCCTCGGTGCTGCTGCTGGAGGCGGCGCCGCGCGAGTGGCGCGGCGGGAACTCGTCGCATACGCGCAATGTGCGCTGCATGCACGATGCGCCGCAGGACGTGCTGGTCGACGCCTATCCCGAAGACGAGTACTGGCAGGATCTGCTAAAGGTCACCGGCGGGCAGACCGATGAAACGCTGGCGCGCATCGCGATCCGCGCCTCCGCGAGCTTCCGTCCGTGGATGCGCAAGCACGGGGTGAACTTCCAGCCGCCGCTATCCGGTGCATTGCATGTGGCGCGCACCAATGCGTTCTTCATGGGCGGCGGCAAGGCGCTGGTAAATGCCTATTACCGCAGTGCCGAAGCGCTCGGCATCCAGATCCGCTACAACGCGCGCGTCGACGAACTGGAACTGCAGGACGGCCGTTTCGTCGCCGCCTTCGTCGGCAATGAACGCATCGAGGCACATGCCTGCGTGCTGGCCGCGGGCGGATTCGAATCGAACCGCGAGTGGCTGCGCGAAGCCTGGGGCCAAAACCAGTGGGGCGAATGGCCGGCCGACAATTTCCTGATCCGCGGTACCCGCTTCAATCAGGGCACGCTGATCAAATTCATGATGGATGCCGGCGCCGACATCATCGGCGACCCGTCGCAATCGCATTGCGTGGCCATCGACGCGCGCGCCCCGCTCTATGACGGCGGCATCTGCACCCGCGTGGACTGCGTCTCGCTCGGCATCATGGTCAACCGCAACGGCGAGCGCTTCTACGACGAGGGCGAGGACTTCTGGCCGAAGCGCTATGCGATCTGGGGCCGCCTGGTCGCGCACCAGCCGGGCCAAATCGCCTACTGCATCATCGACAGCAAGGCCATCGGCCGCTTCATGCCGCCGGTCTTCCCCGGGGTGAAGTCCGACAACCTGCCTGCGCTGGCGCGCCAGCTCGGACTCGACGAAGCCGCGTTCATGCACACCGTGAACGAATACAACGCGGCCTGCCGCGTCGGCACCTTCGACCACGCGGTGCTCGACGACTGCCATACCGAAGGACTGACACCGCCGAAGACGCACTGGGCGCGTCCGCTCGATACCGGTCCCTACTATGCGTACGCGCTGCGGCCGGGCATCACCTTCACCTACCTCGGCCTGAAGATCAACGAGGAGTCGGCTGTCCACTTCGACGGCCGGCCGAGCCCGAACCTCTATGTCGCGGGCGAAATGATGGCCGGGAACGTGCTCGGCAAGGGATACACGGCCGGCGTCGGCATGACGATCGGCACCGCGTTCGGTCGCATCGCCGGCGCGGGCGCCGCGCGTGCCGCGGCGCGCATCGCAGAACAGCAAGGAGTCGAACATGCAGCAGCTTAAAACCCTCGTCAACGAAGTCAGTCTGGAGACGAGCCGGGTCATTCCGATCAAGCCCGTCGCGCTGACCGGCAACGAGGAAGAGGTCGCGCGCCAGATGCAGATCTGCAACGCCTGCCGCTACTGCGAAGGCTTCTGCGCGGTGTTCCCGGCGATGACGCGCCGCCTGGAGTTCAACAAGGCCGACATCCACTACCTCGCCAACCTGTGCCACAACTGCGGCGCCTGCCTGCATGCCTGCCAGTACGCGCCGCCGCACGAGTTCGGCGTCAACGTGCCGCAGGCGATGGCGAAGGTGCGCCTGCAGACCTACACCGATTTCGCATGGCCGGGCGCGTTCGGCGCGCTCTACAAGCGCAACGGCCTGACCGTCGGCCTGTCGCTGGCGGCAGCGCTGTCGCTGTTCCTGATCCTGACCGTCATGACCACCGGCGGACTGTTCCATGAGCCGGTGGCCGGCAATTTCTACGCGATCTTCCCGCACAACACACTCGTGCTGATGTTCGGCAGCGTATTCGGTCTCGCGGTGCTCGCGCTCGCGATCGGGGTCACGCGCTTCTGGCGCGCGGTCAACCCGCCCGATTTCCTGCAGCTCGCGCAAGCGCCGGCCTATGCGGAAGCGGCCACGCACGCGGCGCGCCTGACCTACCTAGACGGCGGCCACGGCAAGGGCTGCAACAACGAGGACGACAAGTTCACGCTGCTGCGCCGCACCTTCCATCACTTCACGTTCTACGGCTTCATGCTGTGCTTCGCGGCAACCAGCGTCGCCACGCTGTACCACTACCTGCTCGGGCTGCAGGCGCCGTATCCCTACCTGTCACTGCCGGTCGTGCTCGGCACCGTGGGCGGCATCGGCCTGCTGATCGGCCCGGCCGGGCTCCTGTGGCTGAACCTGCGCCGCCATCCCGAGCACGGTGACGCCGCGCAGAAGCCCATGGACCGCGGCTTCATCGTCCTGCTGTTTCTCACCAGCGCCACGGGCCTGGCGCTGCTCGCGTGGCGCGACACCAGCGCGATGGGCCTGCTGCTCGCCGTGCACCTTGGCGTGGTGATGGCGCTGTTCCTCACCCTCCCGTACGGGAAGTTCGCCCACGGCGTGTACCGCTGCGCGGCCCTGCTCAAGAGCGCGATCGAAAAGCGCCAGCCGATGCGTCTGAAGCTGGGAGACGACTGAATGACGGTTACGGGAAAGACCGGCAATGGTGCGGCAGTGATCGGCACTGGTGCCGCCCATGCACCGGCGTACAGCAAGGAACCGCGGAAAGCATGGCAATGTCGGGCACGGCATTTGCATTCTCCCAAGCAACTTCCTTCTGCTCTCTGGCCGATCGGCTCCCACCGCGTGCGGTGGGGCGCCGGATCGGACGGGGAGTGCGCCAAGGGCGTGTTGTCCCAGCCGGAGGCGGACTTTCCCATTTTCTCTTGCAGTGTTTTGTTGCTTGAGATTATGTTTTTTTTGTGTGTACACTTGCATGCGTCCGTCCACACTTGGACGAGCAAGCGGCGGCCACTGCAAGCAATCGAATAAGTAGAAGCAGACGGAAGTTGTTGTTGTTGTTGTCATCAACCGCTCTTTTTTGGAGGAGAGACAAGTGAAGCAAGCAGTCTTATCGCTGGCCCTGGCCGTGGGTGCCATGAACGTGGCACACGCGCAGCTCAACAAGACCAATCTGACCCTGTGCGGCGCAAGTCCCGGCGGCATGTGGTCGCTGGTTGGCACCGGCATCGATTCGGCGGTGAAGACCGCCTACCCCGGTTCGACGGTGACCTACCAGACCTCCAGCGGCGGCCCCGCCAACGTGATGCAGGTGAAGGCCGGCCGCTGCGACGTCGGCATCGCCAACGACGGCGACCTCGCCGCCGCCAACGACGGCCGCGCGCCCTTCCGCCAGAAGGTCGAAGGCATGCAGGCCATCGGCGTGATGTTCGACTGGCTGCCGGTGATGTGGATCGCGCGCAAGGATTTCGCCGAGAAGCACGGCATCAAGAATCTCGAGGATCTCGCAGAAAAGAAGCCGCCGGTGCGCATCGCGTTCAATCGCCGCGGACTGCTGACTTCGGACATTACCGACGCCACGCTCAAGAGCCTGGGCGTGAGCGCCGAAGACGTGCGCAAGTGGGGCGGATCGATCCAGTACCAGGCGTCCGAGGAACAGGCGAACCTGATGAAGGACGGGCGCGTGGACCTGATCGCCAACACGATCTTCGAAGGCCACCGCAGCCTGGCCGAAATCGCGATGTCGACCGATCTGGTCATGCTCAACACGCCGCCGAAGGCGGCCGAGCAGGTGATCAAGGACTACTACGTCAAGCACTGGACCATCAAGGCCAACGCTCATCCGTGGCAGACCGAGGACATTAAAACGGTCACGACCAGCATCGTGCTGTTCGCCGACAAGTCGATGTCCGAGCAGACCGCCTACGACCTGACCAAGGCGATCCTGCAGCATCCGGACCGCGTGCGCGCGGTATCGAAGGCGATGGAGCCGTTCAAGCCGCAGATCATGATCGATCAGCGCGTCGTGCCCTTCCACCCGGGAGCCGTCCGGGCCTACAAGGAAGCCGGTCTCATGTAATGCCACCCGCGCGCCGCCCGCAGGCGGCGCGCACGAACGAATGAGGAGGATAGGCCGATGAGCCTGACCAGCTTGATTTTTTCCACGGGCGCGCGTCGCAGGCCGGAAGGCTGGCTTGGCCAGGCGCTGAAACTCTACGCGGTGCTGACCGCCGGCTATACCGTCTACGGTGCCGCCTTCTCCAGCTGGGACAACCTGGCGCGCATCATCATCTTCCTGTGCCTGATGCTGGTGCTGGTATTCCTGCTGATCGGCCCGCGGCCGAGCTCGAGCACCACGAAGCCGGCACTGATCGACTATGCGCTCTCGGGCCTCTCGCTCGCCAGCCTGGTGTTCTTCTTCAGCGAAATGGAGAACATCGCGGTGCGCATTTCTCTGTTCGACGAGCTCTCCGGCAGCTATTTCTTCTTCGGTCTCGCGATCATCCTGCTTTCGCTCGAGGCTGCGCGCCGTACCGTCGGTCTCGGCCTGACCATCGTCGTGCTCGGCTTCATGGCCTACAACCTGTTCGGCCACCTGCTGACCGGCCCGATGTCGCATGGCTATATCTCGCTCAACCACCTGATCGACCTGACCGTCTTCACCAGCGACGGGCTGTTCGGCGTGCCGCTGCAGGTGACCGCCACCTATGCGTTCATGTTCGTGCTGTTCGGCACGCTGCTCGAGAAGGCCGGCGGGGGTTCGTTCTTCTTCGACATGGCGGCGGTGTTCACCGGCCGCCGCGTCGGCGGCCCGGCCAAGGTCGCGGTGATGTCCTCGGCGATGTTCGGTACCATTTCCGGTTCGCCGACTTCCGACGTGGTGACCACCGGCGCGGTCACGATCCCGATGATGAAGCGCCTGGGCTACGACGATGAATACGCGTCCGCGGTTGAAGTGACTGCCAGCACCGGTGGAAGCCTGCTGCCGCCGGTGATGGGCTCGGCGGTGTTCATCATGGCCGAGTTCACCGGCATCTCCTATCTCGACATTGCGATCGCCTGCATCTTCCCGGCGCTGCTGTACTACCTCGGCGTCTACATCCAGGTGCACCTGCGCTCGCTCAAGCTCGGCCACCAGGGCCTGCCGGCGGACCGCATCCCCGGCTTCTGGGCGACGATGCGCAGCGGCGGCCTGTTCCTGATTCCGCTGGTTACGCTGGTGACCGCGCTGGTGCTGCACTACACGCCGACCTATGTCGCGCTGTTCGGCGTGGTCGCGGTGCTGGTCGCCTGGATCCTGCGTCGCCAGAACCTGTCGTTCTCCGCTGTCTACGACGCCGTCGCGCACACCACGTTCAACATGGTTGCCGTGACCGGCGCCTGCGCGGTGGCGGGGCTGGTGATCGGCGGTATCACGATGACCGGCCTGGCCGGCAAGGTATCGGACCTGATCCTGATGATGGCGGGCGCAAACATGCTGCTGAGCCTGTTCATCGCCGCCGCCTGCGTGATCCTGCTCGGCATGGGCATGCCGACGCCTGCGGCCTATGCGCTGGCTGCGGCCCTCATCGCGCCGACGCTGACCAAGACTTTCGAGATTCCGGTCATCCAGGCGCACCTGTTCCTGCTG
>DATLGF010000452.1:0-2241 GCA_035540575.1 Noviherbaspirillum sp. | reverse complement strand
GGTATGGGCGGCCTGGGGCTGCGGCATCATGACCAGCTGGTTTTGCGGGGCGCCGGACGACTTGACGATGCGAACCTTGCTTTCACCTTCGGTGACTTCGAGTTCCGCGATGTCGGACTCGGCAACCAGGTCGATGAGCGTTTTGAGCTTTCTTAGATCCATGAGAACCCCTTGGAATATGTAATTGGTCGCGTCAAACGGCTGATTATATGCCGATGGCGTAAAGATAGGGAAAGTTAGAGCTTTTTGAGCGCGAACTCGATGGCGGCGGCATAACCGTGCACACCCAGCCCGCAAATCACTCCGGCGGCGATCTCCGACAGGTACGAGTGGTGCCGAAAGCTTTCGCGCTTGTGGATATTGGAGATGTGAACTTCGACGAAAGGGATCGCCACCCCCGCCAGCGCATCGCGCAAGGCGACACTGGTGTGGGTCAGGCCACCCGGGTTGATGACGATCGCGTCGATCCCCTCCTGTCGCGCCGCGTGAATGCGGTCGATCAGCGCACCTTCGTGGTTGCTCTGGAAGGCGGCAAGGCGGGCTCCCGCCGCCTGCGCCTGCACCTCGGCTGCGCGCTCGACCTCGGCCAGCGTTGTCGCTCCATACACTTCCGGCTCCCGCGTGCCCAGCAGGTTGAGGTTTGGACCGTTGAGCAGGAGCAGGTGTTTTGCCATGGAGTTTCGGCTGGGTTTCCCGAGGATGGCGCATTTTGCCGGTAAATCATGCCGGCTGGCAAGAACAAAGCGTGCCCGGCAACCAAACCGAAAAACGCACGATCGGTCTATAAATTGGCGAGATCGCGGCGCAATTCGTCCATCTTGAGTCGCCCGAGGTAGGTCTTGCGGACCTCTCCGGTGGCGTCGATGAGGACCGTAAACGGCAGTCCGCCGGATTGATTTCCGAAGCGGCGCGCCAGTTCGGTCGCCCCCGCGCCGCCGACGAACAGCGGATATTCAATGCCCAGCTTTTCGGCGAACTGGGCAATGTTCTGGTGCGTATCGATGCCGACCCCGAGCACATGTGTGCCTTGGGGCGAGAGTTCCTCATGCAGTTCGGCCAGTTCCGGCATTTCGTCGACGCAGGGCGCGCACCAGGTCGCCCAGAAATTCAGCACCACAGTCGAATTGCGCCACTGACCCAGCGGCTGGGCCTGACCATGCGGATCGGGCAGGGTCTGGGCGAACAGCACGTCGACCGCTGCCGGTTCGGCCGGCCCGGGTGCAAGCCGCCACCAGGCGATCGCTGCCCCGAGAACGGCAAACAGCACGGCCACCGCCGCGAACAGGAGCGAGGAGCGTTTCATGACTGTTCCTCCTCAAGCAGTGCGCGCAGGCCGTTCGCGTCCATGCGCACCGGGCGTCCGTCGGCGGTGTTGCGCGGTATCAGCCGCAGCGCGTCGAGCGGATACAGGGCCAGGTGCACGCCTTCGTTATGCCACATGAAGCTGGCGGTCTCCATCGGCGTGGCCGGGGAGGCCGACGGCGGCGCCTCGCTCACGGTGAAGTCGACGTTGCGGTTGAGCAGGAAAATCTCCACGTCCTTCGCGCTTTCGACGAACAGCTGCAGGTGGATGTCCGAATGCTCGCCGGCGGTGCCGTTCAGTACCGCCCCGGTCAGGAACGGGGAGAACTCGGCGAGGTCATTCATCAGCCGCAGCGCGAGTTGGCGAAGATGCAAGAGACGGGCGGGCTGGGTGTCGCCGAAGAAGATTTCGTTGTAGGCGCGCACTTCGTCCTCGACCTGGGCATTGTCGGGCATGTAATCGCCGCGCACCCGCGTGTTGCCGAGGATCTGGCGCGCCGCCTTTTTCTTCGCGGTGCCGTAGTCGGCACCGTCTTCGGCAATCATGCGCGCGGCGGCGGCTGCGATCTCCGCGCGCAATTGCTCGATACTTGAGGAAGACATGATCATGGGTCGGGATGATACCGCGCGGCAGGCGAGGCCGTCGGGTAAAATCCCCGGTTCGCCATCGCGCTCGCGCAGCGCGCACGCGGTTTGACCGCAAGCTGCGGCCCGCGTTGCCATCCCGTTATCACTCCTTGCATCATGCATATACATATCCTCGGCATTTGCGGCACCTTCATGGGCGGCCTGGCCGTGCTGGCCAAGGAAGCCGGCCACCGGGTCACAGGCTGCGACGCCAACGTCTATCCTCCGATGAGCACTCAGCTGCAGGCTCAGGGCATCGAGCTGATCGAAGGCTTCGGGCCCGAGCAGCTCGAGCTGAGGCCGGACCTGTAC
>DATLGF010000451.1:0-12444 GCA_035540575.1 Noviherbaspirillum sp. | reverse complement strand
GACGCGGACACCTTGGCGCTCATCGTGCCTGTGCATGCGGTGGCCATCTGCACCTTGCAGCTTGATCCGTCGAATTGGCCTTCGCAGCTCTCCTCGGCCACGTTCTGCCGCACGCAGTAAAAGGCGCGGCTGCTGCCGGTGTCCTCCGATACCACCGTGCCCGAGCAGGATTCGGCGATGACGCTTTCGACGCACCACGCAGCCGATTCGCTGACCACGCCGGTCAGCAGGTTGATTGAACGTGCTTCGAGATTGCCATGCCATTTCTGCGTCGTATAGCTCGCGACGTAGGCAAAGTTGTCGCCCGGGACCGGGTTCAAGGTGCTCGTGGCGGCCGCCGCACCCGCGCCGATCTTGGCGCCGATCGAAGCCAGCGCACCCTCCAGCCCCTTGGCCAGCTGCGTCGGGTCCTGGGCGTTGAAATAGATGCCGCCGCCGTTGACCGCCGCGTGCCACAGATCGTCTACCGCAGTTTCGGTATCTGCGACGGGAATCGGCCAGTTCACGACGGGTGAGCCGGTCCCGGTTTTCAGACGGTAGAAGTCACCGCTCGTCGCGGTCATGTAGTCGTCGGTGTAGTTCAGCGTGCCGTCGATGCCCAGACCAAGCGTAAACGTCGTCATGTGCTGCTTCGTGTTCAGGTCCGTGCTGGTGGTGAACACGTTGTTCTCGCAGACATCGATTCCCTCCCCGAGCGCACCGGTGCAGTTGCCCCATTTGGGGTCGCGCAGGTCCGTGTCATAGAAGTACTTTGCGACGTCCGCCAGCGTGTTGGCCGTCGCGGTCGGACCTTCGTAGACCGGACGCGTCGAAGGATCGCTGTCCAGGTTCCCCACGGGATTGCCGTCAAGCCCGCGGACCACCGAGTTCGTATCGGTGTTCCAGTAGCCGTCTGACGTCAGGAGCGCGAAGTTCTGCTGGCACGAGTACTGCACCGGATCGGAGTTGCCTACCGGCTTCTGGCCGGCGTAAATGCGGCCCACGATGCTCAACGCCGAACGCAACGGCGTGCCGCCGGATGGATTGATGTTGAGGAGTGTGCTGTACCAGCGCTCCTTCTGGGAATTCGCCCCGGCTGCCCCCGAGGAGAAGCGATCGATCGGGAGGTAGTGGCCGGTCGTGGTCTGGCTGGAGATGGTGATGAACCCGACCCGGAAATTGTCGCCGATGCCCTTGAACGCCAGCGTGGCCGACGTCTTCATCATCTGCATGCGGGTGCGGTAGTACGCGTACCAGTTCGCGAAGTTGGTGATTTCCTCCGCATAGGTACATGTGGTTCCGGCGCAGTCGGTCCGCCCACCGGCCTTCGGGTAGCTGTTAACCGATGGAACGATATTGGTTCGCGCAAATGTATAGGGAGCCAGTGCGTTGATCGCATCCTTGCCGCCCGTCATTCCCCCGCTCGACAACGTGTAGTTCGAGAGCGTACCGCTGAGGCTGATGGGCCCATTGCCGGCCGCGCCGGCGGCGACGGTGGAACTCAGCGTAATGGTGTCTCCGGATACCGTCGCCGTATAGTTGGGATTCGAAGTGTAGGTGTTGATCTGTGCGGCGATCGCGGCGGCGAAGCCGCTGTTGCTGTTGCTGTTGCCCCACGCCACCGTACTTCCAAGGATTTCGACATTGTTGACCCGGATGCTGGTGACATTCAGATTGCGGGACTCCCGCACGCGCAAGGTGCCAACGGCGGCGGTAGCGGTGGCGCCCGGCGAACCGATGTAGCGCGGGAACGTATACGAAGCGGTGCGCACTGCCTGGCAGTTCGTCAGCATCGCATCGGTGCACCAGCGCGAATGAGCCGGAAAGGTGTAGTTCCCGGTCGGCGCCGATGCAGCCACGCAGTTTCTGAGATCGGCCGCGTCGCAGTACTCGGACGGCACGACCGAGTAGTAATAGGGTGCCCCCTGCACCTTCAGCACCCCGTTCAGCATCGTCTGGGTCACACGCTGGTCAGGCCCGCCTGTGTCCTTGCGGCGGCCATAGCGGTACGTCGCATCCGGATACAGATAGCCGCTGTTGCGGCGGCAGACCGAGGGGTTGTTCAGCTCGGCATCAGTGGGATCATTCTTCGTGCACCAGACCCGATCCGGATACTCGGTCGTCAGGTCGACCAGCGTCTTGGACTGCAGCAGCTGATTGGTGCGCTGCTTGCCGTAGGGGTCCGTCTGTACCTTGGTCGGGTCGGTCTGGGAGGCCAGAGACTCGCCCCGGAAATTCACTCCCGGTCGATATCGGATGGCGGGGTTGTAGTACTGCCGGTTCATGCTGCTTGTCATGAACGGCACGTCACCCACCGCGCAAAGATCGAGTACGCGGGTATTGCCGTTCATTGCGCCGCTGTAGGCCACGCCATTGTCGTCATCACCGCTATCGCGGCACTGCTTGTCCGTCGCCTTCGGGGTCCCGCTGGTCTCGCTGATGTAGTCCGGCGTGAAGTCCCACGCCATACTTCCCGAATTGTCGAGGATGAACATCAGGTTTGGCAGCACGTTGCTCGTTGTGGCATTGGTCAGCGGCGAGGTGGCGAGCTGTACCGGACCTGCCAGCGCAGGCAAGGGTGCGTGCAATGCGGCCGCGACGAGCGCGAGCCGAACAGACAGCAGCACTGATTCACGAATCCGCATGATGTCCCCTAATAGACGAAAGCCTGTACATAGCTCACGGTATTGCGCGGTCCGACGACGCGCACCGTGATCCGGTTGAGTGGAATCCGCCCCGGCGTTTTTGCGCCCGCGCTGCCGGCATCCCTGACGCGCTTCGAAGCGGTGTCGATTTCGGCGTCGGTAAACAGGCAATGGGTTTCCGACAGCACCTCGCCCGGATTGCGGCACATCCGTTCCACGATGTAGCAGACGGTATTGCCGACGCCGTCAGCCGCTGCGCAGGCGCTCGATCCGTTTGCCCAGGTGGCCTCGGCAAACAGGTTGCGGGCGGGGTCGATCGCCGAGTAGTAGCCCAGCGCCGGCTGGTCGGTGTTGAAACCGTGATCCGCATCCTCGAATGCGTCGCGCGCGGCATTAGCCTGGTTTTCGGCCTCCAGCCATGCAATCGCTCGCTCGACGCCGGCGTCGGCGGCGGCGGTCGCCGCATGACGAAACGCCAGGTTGCCGGCGACGACGGTGTTGGTGTCGACCGAGCGGGTCAAGGCCGCAGCCGCAAGCATGAGAGTGATGAGCGCTATCAGCGCAAGAAACAGCACCGCGCCGCGTTCGCGGCCTCGCGTCGTGCGGCGCATCGTGAAGGCGTACGTTTTCATAAGGTGTCGCTGGACCAGATCATGTTTCGCAGCGGGACGATCGTCTCGAAAACCCGGTATCGGTATCGCTGCCAGCTCGGCGTTGCGCTCAGGTCGAGATCCGGCGCCGGGCTGTCGTCCGTGCCTTCCCAGGCGCACAGTCCGGTTGGGCCGGCCTCGGTCAACGAGCTGCATGCCTGCGTGACGTTTGCCGCCTCGAGCTGCTCGGCCCGCGCGACCACGGCCACACGCACTGCGCGTATGCGGTTGCGGTCGGCAGGCGCGGGAATGGCCCAATCGCCCGATGCGTCAACCCACGCCGTCACCTGGTTGCTCGAGGGTGCGTCGCTGACGCCGTACTGCGCCTGCAGGCTGACAACGCCGGCGGCGACCGGGACGCCGTTCTCGAGCAGCGTGGAGCCGGCGACCTGATAGGTGGTCTCGCTCCAGTTACCCAGGCAGGTGAAGCTCGACCCGAGCGCAATCCCGCCGGCGTCTGCGAGCACGACCTGCGTGGTTCCGTCCAGCTCCCGGACCCGACTCATCTGGCAGCTCGCGCCATTCATGGCCAGCGCAACGTCACCCACCGCGCACATCATGTTGTTATCGATACCGACGGCATTGCCCGCGACACTCGTGACGCCGATCGGGATCCCGCCCATCTGCGTCGGCCCCCAACGCAGCGTGATTCGATCGCTGGTGCCGTTGAGTCCATCGACGATCCGTACCGGGAACAGATCCACGGTTACGTCTGCCGTCGCCGGGTCGTCGTCGTTGTCGAAGGCGACCGGATCACAGGCCAGCGGCTGGTTCTGAGCGCTGTAAACCGGCAAGCCGTAGCCCGCGCTTTGCAGCCGGCGCTGGATGCTGTAGAGGGCAATGCTGCCGTTGAGCTGCGCGTCCGCAGCGCCGGTCGTCTCGCGCTTGCGGCCGTCGAAGTTGATCATGACCTGCGTGATCACGAGCGTCGTGATCAGGCCGATGGCGACGGCAACCATCACCTCCGCCAGGCCGAAACCGGCATCACGCCGTGCCTGCATCGCTCGCATCTTCATCCTCCCGCTATCCGCGTCACTGTGGTGACGTTGTGCGTCTCGACCGCCCCCGGCTGCTGCCAGATGACACGCACCGTAAAACACGAAAGGTCGCCGCCGCAGCTTGCGTCTCCGCGCAGCGTGATACGCCGACCTCCGGGCAGCCCCGACTCCGCGGCAATGTCGGTACCCGGCTCAGCCTCCACGTATGCGGACATGTTCCCCTGGTCGACCCAGATCTGGCCCAGGCGCTGCTGCGCGACGAAGCTCGCCTGGGCACGATACCGGGCGTCCGCCGATGCGCGCACCATGGAGGCCTGCAAGCCCACCAGCCCGAGCAGGCCGATCGAGAAAATGAGGACCGCGATCAGTACTTCGATCAGCGCGATGCCGAACTGGGGATGGGATGCGTACTTGGAACGGCTTTTCATGGCTGGGCTCAAGGGCAGCGGCGCGGATCACCGGTTGAACTGATGTTTGGATCGCACAGTCGCACGCCTCCGCCGGGGCTCGCGGTGATGCGCAAGTCACGGCTCCTCGAAGCGTCCAGCACGCTCGAGTCGACGGCGATGGCGATCGTGGTCGCCCCGCCCGTCGGCACCGGCGCCGCCATGCGTCCAAAGCCGTCGAATACGAAGGTGTCCTCGCCGTCGGCATCCACCGTGACCGAGGCGGACGAGCCGTCACCGATGCTGCGGCTCTGGATCGTGGCCGGGCAGCCCGCCATCGCGTTGACGCAGCCGACGGTCCAGGCGGAGCCGGTGACAAGGCGAAACTGGACGAGGCTGTTGCGCGATACCGCTTCGGAACGCGCCAGGTGCAAGCCGGAGATGATCGACTCGGCGGCGTTCCTGATGCGGTTGTTCTCCATCCACAGCGAAAAGCTCGGCATGCCAATCCCGAGGATGATGGCCAGGACGGCCAGCACGATCATCAGTTCGACCAGCGTGAAGCCCCGGTCTGGCGGGTGCCCTAGCATGATTCGGACGCCTGGGTACGCCAGCACGACACGGCCGCGCTTCCGGGCAGGGTTGAGGTGCGGGCATTGCTTTCATTGATCGTGAAGCGGTATCCGCTCATGCCTTCGCTGGCGATGCCGTTCGCCGTAATCGTGAAGGTGTTTGCGCCGCTCTCGCAGCGGTAGCTGAAGTACCGGGCGCTCGGCACGTCGTTGCTGCCGACCTCCGCATTGCACGCGTTGTCGACCAGTCCGACATAGGTCCGGTTGTCCTGGAAATACTGCTCGTAGCGGATGCGCATGTCCGCCAGCAGGCTCATCGGTTCCTGGATCTTGGTACGGATGACGTAGCGCTGGTACGACGGAATCGCAACCGATGCGAGAATCCCGACGATGACTACGACGATCATGATTTCGATGAGGGTAAACCCTCGGGCGTGTTTCATGGCTTTCCCCTTTTGCAAGGAGGAAAGATAGATGAAAGTTCCCGGGATCGAACGGGCAGCCGATATTCGGTCGGCTTTTCAGGACGAGCGGAGGTTTGCTCAGCCAGGAGGACGGGGGCGTTCCGGCAGCAGGCAGGCGTCGACGATCTGCAGGTCGTTGTCCTTGGCGAAGTTCACCACGAAGTGATAGGCCAGCGGCTCGAGCGCGCGCAGCTTCTCATTCACGACCACCGATTTCACGCCGTTCAGAACGGTGGGCCGGACATACGGGGAGTAGCCGAGGTGCGCATTGCGACCGCCCGTGCCTTCCGGCCTGAAATGCGCCATCACGCCACACAGACGCTCCGCCCAGTCGCTGGGCCGGAACTGGCGCCCGTCGCTGGTGATGCCCTGGATAAAAAATTCTCCGGTGTACTCTGGGGTGGAATCGGCCATCGATAAGGCTTGCCTGTTTTCTGTTGCGCTCTGTGCTCCTGCATGCGCGCACCGATCGGGTGCACGCACGGAATACCCATGCAGCAAGCACGGACCGTGCCGTTGCCGCAGTCCATGGGGCCGGCCGGTATGGCCGGCAAAGGAGCGCCGTCTTGCCTGGACGATGTAGCAGGCAAGTAGTGCATATTATATCTTATAGAAGACTTGCCCCGAAATTCCGTTTCACATCATGAAAGGGAATGCAAGCTCACCCCATCCAGGCAGCCACCGAGGCCAACAGCAGGAGCAGCATCCACAGCAGGAGGGCGCGCCACAGCAGGCCGACGGTGCTCTGCAATGCGCGCGCCGTGGCTTCCTCGCCGGGAGGGCTGTCGGGCAGGCCGGCGGTCGCTTCGAGGATCGGGTCGGCCGGCGCAAGGTCCACCGCCGTCTCCCGGGCATTGCCCAGCCTCAGCCCGAGCGCACCGCCGCCGGCGGAGAGAATGATGCCGATGGCCTCGTCCTTCCAGCGATGCGCAAAATTGCGCCACGCATAGATGGCGTCCTCGAAGTTGCCGACGATGGCGAAGGCAATTGCGGTCAAGCGGGCCGGAATCCAGTCGATCCAGTAGAACATGCGCGTGGCAAACCGCCCGAACGGCTCATGGCGCAGGTGCGCCGGCTCATTCCACGAACGTGCGAGATGTTCGGAAAGCCGGTACAGCACCGCGCCGGCCGGCCCAAAGGGGAGCAGCAGCCAGAAGAACACGCCGAACACATTCCGGTGTGTTGTCACCAATGCATTCTCCACCGCCACGCGGGCGATCTCGCGCGCGCCCAGGGCGGCGGTATCCTCCTTCGTCCATTCGGCCAGCAGCCGGCGTGCCGTCGCTTCATCGCCGCTGTTCAGGGCAAGCTGGATCGAGGTGAAGTAGTGGCTGTAATGACGGAAGCCGAGCGTCAGGTACACAACCACGACATTGAAGACCAGCACCGCAAACGGCGATATCGCCGCACAGATCCAGTACAGGATCAGCGTCGGCACGAGCAGCGCGCCCACTGTCAGCAGCCATGCAACGCGGCCGTGGCTTTCCTCCCCGGCGTTGAACGAGCGCTCCATGCGCACCGAGAACTGGCGCACGGCTGCATAGACGGGATTGTCCGCGCGAAGCGGCTTGACCTGCTCGATGAGCAGCGCGACCAGGATCGAGAGAAACGTCATCGGGAAGATTGCGTGTGGACGAGCCGCTACGATAGCTCAGCGGATGTGCGGAATCAAACCGCCGGCTGTCGCAAGCCGTTCATGCGCGCAAAAAGTGGTACAGGTTGCGCAGCATGCCGGCGGTTGCTCCCCAGATGAAATAGCGCTGGTACGGCATCGCGTAGAAGGTACGCTCGCGCCCGTCCGGCAGGATCGCGGTACGGCGCTGATGATTGGCGCCGTCCATCAGGAATGCGAGCGGCACCTCGAAGATTTCCGCGACCTCGAAGGGATCGGCCGTGAGCTCGAACGGCGGGTTGGCGAGCGCGACCACGGGAGTGACGCGAAATCCGGTCCCCGTCACGTAATCGGGCAGCGTGCCCAGCACCTCGAGATGCCGCCGATGCAGGCCGACTTCCTCCTCGGTCTCGCGCAGCGCCGTTTCAATCGCCGAGTCGTCGATTGCGTCCATGCGCCCGCCGGGAAGACTCACCTGCCCCGCATGGGCGCTGAGATGGTCTGTGCGCCGCGTGAGCAGCAGCGTCAACCCGCCCTCGCGCTTCACCAGCGGCATCAGCACCGAAGCCGGTATCGGCGCGCGCACCTGGTGGCGCAATACGCTTTCCTCGTAATCCTCGGGCACCCACGCCGGAGGATCCGCAAAGCGCCTGCGCAGCCAGTCCTGGCTCAGATGCTCGGGCGGTACCGCCGGCTCACCGGCGATGCTGGCGACGGGAAGGGTTTCGGGGTCGAAGACAAGTTTGGTCAAGGGCGGTCCTGCGGAGAACGATGCGCGCGGCGAGCTGCTGATTCTAGCGCGGATCGCCCTCTGGCCTGGTCGGCCCGCCCATGAAAAAAGGCACCGCGAGGGTGCCTTTTTCCTGTGCCGCGCCGGAATTACTCGGCTGCCTGCTCGACGCTGCGGCGGCTCGGCAGCTTCTCCTTGATACGTGCCGACTTGCCGGAACGCTCGCGCAGGTAGTACAGCTTGGCGCGACGCACGTCACCGCGACGCTTGACTTCGATCGACGCGATCAGCGGCGAATAGAGCTGGAAGGTACGCTCGACGCCTTCGCCCGACGAGATCTTGCGGACGATGAAGTTTGAGTTCAGACCGCGGTTGCGGCGCGCGATCACCACGCCTTCGTAAGCCTGGGCGCGCTTGCGCGTGCCTTCGACCACGTTCACGTTCACCACGACGGTATCGCCGGGGGCGAAGTCGGGGATGTTCTTGCCCAGGCGGGCGATTTCTTCCTGCTCGAGTTGCTGGATCAGATCCATTTTTCACTCCTTAGACCATCGTGCCGGCACAGTGGAAGCCTTGCGCTTCATGCCCGGCAGAGGATGGGGTTGAACAACGGGTATCGCTACCCTTTCCTACTGCTGGTACTGCAAACTTTCCAAGAACTTTTCATCGGCCTTCGACAGCCTTCCCGCCGCACGCGCCTTCGCGATCAGGTCGGGACGCTTCCTCTGCGTGGCCGCCAAGGCCTGCTCGCGCCGCCATGCCTCGATCCTGGCGTGATTCCCGCTCATCAGCACGGCCGGCACCTCGACGCCTTCGTAGACTTCCGGCCGCGTGTAATGCGGACAATCGAGCAAGCCGTTGACAAAGCTGTCTTCAACGGCGGATACATCATCGTTCAGCACCCCCGGCAACTGGCGGATCACCGCGTCCATCAGCGCCATCGCCGGCAGTTCGCCGCCGGAGAGCACGAAATCGCCGAGGCTGATCTCCTCGTCCACGCAGCGCTCCAGCAGACGCTGGTCGACCGCCTCGTAGCGGCCGCACAGCAGCACCAGGCCCGGATCCGCGCGCAACTGCATCACGCGCTCGTGCGTCAGCGCACGGCCCTGGGGCGACAAGTAGATCACACGCGACTCCGGCACACCCAGCTCCGCCTGGCGCGCCCTGGCGGCATCGATCGCCGCCTCCAGCGGCCTGGCCAGCATCACCATCCCCGGGCCGCCACCATACGGTCGGTCGTCCACGGTGCGATAGTTGTCGCTGGTGAAATCGCGCGGATTCCACAGCTTCAATCCGCACTTGCGCTGCTCGAACGCACGGCGGGTGATACCCGACTGCGTGATCGCGACGAACATCTCGGGAAAGAGCGTGACGACGTCGAATTGCATCTGCACTCTTCCTGGTTCAAGCGCCTAGAAATCCAGGCCCCAGTCGACCGTAATTTTCTTGCCGGCCCGGTCGACAGTCTTCACATACTGGTCGACGAACGGGATCAGGCGCTCGACCCGCTTGCCGTCCTCCTGCGGGTCGCCCGACTGCACGCGCAGGATCGGGTGGGCGCCGTTGTCCATCAGGTCGTGTACCGTCCCGAGGGGTTCGCCTTCGAGGTTTTCCACATCAAGGCCGATCAGGTCGACCCAATAGAACTCGTCTTCGTCGAGGACCGGAAAATGGCTGCGCCGGACCTGCACGGTGGCACCCTTGAGCGCCTCGGCGGCGCCGCGGTCCGCCACGCCCATCACCTGGGCAACAACGTCGTCGCCATGAACCTTGGCCTGCATGACATCGACGTCGCGCAGCTCGGGCTTGTCCAGCCACCAGGTCTTCGCATGCAGCAAGGCGCTCGCATCGGCGGAATACGGGCGGATTCGCACCCAACCCTTGATGCCGTAGGCCCCGGTAACGTGCCCGACCAGCACCAGATCCTCAGGGGCAGTCATCCCCGCAGCGTTTTCGGGAAACTAAACTCAGGCCGCCTTGGCAGCTGCCTGCTTGACCAGGCGGGCAACGGTGGGCGACAGCTGGGCGCCGACAGACTGCCAGTGGGTCAGGCGGTCCTCAGCGATGCGCAGGGTCTGGTCACTGCCCGAAGCGACGGGGTTGTAGAAGCCGATGCGCTCGATGAAACGACCGTCGCGGCGATTGCGCGAGTCGGTGGCGACGATGTTGTAGAACGGGCGCTTCTTGGCGCCGGAGCGGGACAGACGGATAACGACCATGATGTGCTTCCAAAAAAGTTCGAAGGCGGAAAAAGCCGGGAATTATAGCGCGTTCTTTGGAATCACGACAAGGCTGGCCTCCCCCTGCCGCCCACCCGGGTTGTGCCTGGCTTGTTGCTGGGGCACACTACGGTCGCCCCAGCTTTCTACGACGCCATGACCGCCAGCCACAAGAACAAGACGTTCGCCACCTTCCTCGCAACCATCTTCGGCGGCGTCGGCCTGCATCGCTTTTACTTGCACGGAAGCAAAGACTTCTGGGGGTGGATCCACGCGGCCACGCTGGCACTCTCGCTGCTGCTCTACCTGGCCCGGCCCGAGCAGCCGCTCATGTTCTCCTTTCTACCCTTCGTCCTGTCGGCGCTGGCGGCACTGCTGGCGGCGCTGGTGATCGGCTTGACCGCCGACGAGCAATGGGATGCCCGCCACAACCCGCACAGCGGCCGTCACTCGGCCTCAGGTTGGCCGCTGGCGGTCCTCCTGGTGCTGGCGTTCGGCGTCGGTGCGATCGGACTGACCGCCACTATTGCACGGATGTTCGACCTGCTCTATACCGGCGGCGCATTCGGCTGAAGCGGCGGACGTCTCAATGGGCCACGGCCGGACGTTCGGCCGGCGGCGTACCTTCATGGATCGTCTGCCGGATCTGCTGACGGAACTCCGGCGTATCCTCGTGGTGATGCACGGCCACCGCATGCTGCACTGCGGCCTCGATCAACTCCTCTTCAGAATCCGCCGCCATCGCTACCGAACAGTTCATTTCACTGGGAAACTCCCGGCAATCCACGTATTTGCGGGTCATGGCGCTCTCTCCTCGGCTTCAGTCGCCCCCGGCTCGACCGGTGCGGCGCGGCTGGCATGCCGCGCAATTTCGTTATAGCGCGCGTGGAAGCGGCCGGAATCCCGGCAGGGCTGCTTGATCCGGAAGTCCGCCAGAAACTTGATGTGAATCGAATTGTCGGCTTCCGGAGGCCGGACAAGAACGGCGCCAGCATGGGTCTGCCTGACGGGATCACTTCGGAATTGAACAACGAAAAGGCCGCGGCCGCCGCAAGCAGCTTCACAACGTTCACCCCGACGACTCACCGATGTGCAGGGCGCCGGAACCGAACCCTCAGATCGAGACGCTCATCGTCTCGAGCAGGTGGCAGCCGTCGATCTTCCAGGCGTGCTCATCGTCCTGCTGCATCCAGAAGATCGCAACCCACACACGGCTGCTGCTGTCGGTGAGCCGCACCATCTGCACCGCATTCCCGTGCACCACTTCGGGCTTGAAGTAGATGACGGCCGTATGCCGATACAGCGGCTCATACAGTTCCTGCATCAAGCGCAGAAAGTTGTCGGGGGATCCGATCAGCATCCGCTTCTCCAGCGTGGCGAGTTCGAACGCCGCCGCCGCGTCGTCATTGGCCAGCGCCTGCAACTGCGCCTGCACCGTTTGATGGATTGCAGCCGCATCCTCTGCAGTGATCGCGAGGGCTTCATGCGGTTGTTCAACAGGCTCTGCGTGGGCCCAGCACGGTCCGCCTAGCCCGAATACCAGGCCGGCAATCAACAAAAAACGTTTCATGATCACCTCCGGATCAGAAACTGCAATGCCCTCCGATACCGCCGTGCCGGCTTGCATGCGAGGCGCGCATGCGGAAGGCATCCCTCATTTATTCACTATAGAGAAGATTGAAAAGAATGCCGGTAGTTCAATAGACAAAAAAATAAAGGCAGCATGACGCTGCCTTTATAGGGAGGGGATGAAGCGGGTCAGAATTGTTCTTCCCCGAGCGCGAGCACGCCCGCACTGCCCTCGATGATTGCCGTGCGCATTGCGCCAGCATGCGAAAGAAAGTGGTCAGCGAAGAAACGGGCGGTGCCGATCTTGGCCTTCAAGAAGTCGATATCCCCTTCGCCGGCGGCAAGCTTGCGTTCCGCGATCAGGGCGGCGCGCGCCATCTGCCAGCCGCCCAGCACGATCCCCGCCAGCTTCAGGTAGAGAACGCTGCCGGCGAATACGCCCTTGATGTCGGACTTCATGTTCGCCACGACGTAAGCGACCACTTCCTCGAGTGCCTGTGCGCCGTCTTCGACGCGCCCGCGGATCGCGGCCAGGTCGGGCGATGACGCATCCGCCATCTCTTCCGCCGTACGGCGCACCTGGGCGATGATGGCTTTCGCCGTCGCACCACCGTCCCGCA
>DATLGF010000450.1:0-11540 GCA_035540575.1 Noviherbaspirillum sp. | reverse complement strand
GCCTTCGTGCTTCGCGATCGCATCGGTCGCTTCGCGGATCAGGCGCGCTTCGTCTGCCTCCCACATCGACGACTGGCGCTCGGCATTGGTGCGGCCGTGCCCGACGATCTCGTCGCCGCGCTTGCGGATGCGCTCGAAGATTTCCGGATGCGCGTCGTACAGGAAGGAGTTGACGTTGTGCGCGCCGGGCAGGCCGAGCTCGTCGAGCAGGTCGAGTATGCGAGACAGGCCGACGCGGTTGCCGTAGTCGCGCCACGCATAGCTGCGGTGGTTCGGCGGCGGATTCACCATGCCGATCTCGGAGCCGAGGCCGGCGCCGAACGCGAAGTACTCGATGTTGTTGCAGACGTAGAAGGCCAGGCGCTTGCCGTCGGGCCAGCTGAAATCCTTGCGCTGGTCGATCAGCGAAAACGGGTAGCGGTTGTGAGTGGGCAAGGGCATCGTCATCGCGGGTTCCCGGTACGGTTATTCATCGTCCTGCACGAGGACCACGCGGCCCTTGGCCGTGCGGTCCTGCACCATGCGCAGGCCGTCGCGGAACTCGGACAGCGGCAGCGTGGTGTACGGGGCGGGACGCACCTTGCCGGCTTCGTAGAACGCGAAGATCTCGGCGAAGCATTCGGCCACCAGACCGGGCATGCGCTTGCGGTAATCGCTGATCTGCAGGCCGGAAGCCTCGATGTTCTTCACCAGCAGGTAGTTGGCCTTGATGGTCGGAATGCGGCCGGCGGCAAAGCCGACCACGACGATGCGCCCGCGCCAGGCGACCGCGCGCAGTGCGGCGTCAAAGATGTCGTCGCCGAGCATGTCGATGACGACGTCCGCACCCTTGCCGTCGGTCGCCGCGTACACCTGCTCGCGCAGGCTGTCGCGCAGATTCCCGGCGGACAGGTCGATCAGCGCGTCGGCGCCGGCAGCGCGCACCATGTCGGCCTTGGACGGCGACGACACGCCGGCCAGCACCTTCGCGCCCATCGCCTTGGCCAGCTGCACCGCCGCGTAACCGACGCCGCCGCTTGCGCCCAGCACCAGCACCGTCTCGCCTTCCTTGTAGCGACCGCGCTCGCGCAGCGCGAACCAGGCGGTGTCATACGCGAGTGACATCGAGGCCGCCTCGGCAAAGCTCATGCCCGCCGGCAGCGGATAGCACTGGTTGGCCGCCACCAGCGCCTGCTCGCCGTAGCCGCCGTGCTCGGCCATCGCCAGCACGCGGTCGCCAACCTTCAGGCTGGCCACGCCTTCGCCGACTGCGGCGACGACGCCGGCCGGTCCCTTGCCCGGCGTGAACGGGCGCTCAGGCAGGAACTGGTACTTCCCGCCAATCACCAGCAGATCGACGAAGTTGACCGCGGTGGCGCGCACCCTGATGACGACCTCGCCCGGTCCCGGACGGGGCGTCGGCATTTCGCCGTACACCGGTGTGTCGATGTTTCCGAATTCATTGATGATCACTGCACGCATGTTCATTCCTTGTTCTGTTTTGCCGGGCGCCTACAGGGTGCTGAAGGTTCCGCGGCCGACCGCCACCAGCACCCCGTCAGCCAGCACGTCGATATCGGCGCGCGCGATTGCCCGGCCGGCGCGCAGCACGCGCGCGCGCGCTTCCAGCGTCACGCCCGGCGCCGGGCGCAGGTAGTCGATGCGCAGGTCGACGGTCGGAGTCGGCTTGCCGACCTTGACGGCGACCGCCGCGTGGCCGGCCAGGTCGATCAGCGAGGCGATCACGCCGCCGTGGAAGCCGACGTGGACCGGATCGCGTCCGAAGTCCGGATGAAACGGCAGGCGGATTACCACCTCGCCGCTTTCCGGATCGACCGCGTGCGCCTGCGGCGCCAGCACCGCGTGAAACGGCGGACGCCGCATTTCCTCTTCCAGGCGCGCGAGCGCCTGCGCCTGCTCACTCATTGAACCGCCTCGGCGACGGCGGCGGATGCCTTGGGTCCGGCCCAGCGCACCGGCTGCGGCACAAGCGTGCCGGCCTTGATCTGATCGACCAGGTCGCGCTTCAAAATCTTGCCGCTGGCGGTGAGCGGAATGTCGTCGACCAGCACCATGTATTCGGGCATGTCGAACTTCGACAGCCCGGTTGCGTCCAGGTGGGCCAGCATGTCCATCGGGTCGACCAGCTTGCCGGCGCGCGGCATCAGCACCAGGCAGACTTTCTCGCCCATGCGCTCGTCGGCCACCGGCACCGCGGCCGCGCGTTCCACGGCCGCGTGACGGCCGGCCAGCGCCTCGATCTTGGCCGGGTAGATGTTGTGGCCGCCGCGGATGATCACGTCCTTCTTGCGGCCGGTGATGCGCAGATAGCCTTCGGCATCGACCCAGCCGAGGTCGCCGGTCATGAACCAACCCTGGGCATTGAACGAATCCTCGGTCGCCTCCTGGTTGTCGTAGTAGCCGAGCATCAGGCTGGCGCCGCGCCCGCCGATCTGGCCGACTTCGCCGACCGGCGCTTCCTTTTCCGGGTCGTCGCGCGTGAAGATCCGGATCTCATAGCCGGGGCAGCTGCGGCCGGAAGTTTCGATGATCATCTTCGGATCGTCGGTGGGCAGCGTGTAGTGGTGCGAACAGGCTTCGGTCATGCCGTAGCCGCTCTGTGGCACCACCCCGTATTGCAGCAGCTCGGCCGCGACTTCCTGCGGAACCGGCGCGCCGGAGATGCGGAAACCCTTGACGGTCTTCACCAGCGCGGCATCGCGCTCGCGCAGCTCCTTGAGCAGGTCGATCGCGTGCACCGGCACGCCGAACATGAAGGTCGCGCCGGTCTCGGCAAGGCGTTCGGCCAGGCTTTCTCCGCGCTGCGTGTCATGCACGACCAGTTCCGCGCCGACCGCGAACGCGGCGACCATCGCGCCGAAGCCGAGGTTGTGCGACAGCGGACTGAGCGTGTAGATCACCGAGCCGGGGCCGAGCGACCAGTCGCCGGCGAGCGCGCGCGCATTCGCCAGCAGCGTGTTGTCGCTGTGCATGACACCTTTGGGCTTGCCGGTGGTGCCGGAGGTGAACGCGAGGTAGACGAGGGTATCGGGCTCGGTGTCGAACGGCGTGGCGTCGGCCGCACCGGCGCCGGTGGCCAGCAGAGGGCCGAACGGCAGGTGCTGTGCATCGCCCGGAGCCAGCGCCGGCACGCGATAGATCGCGCGCATGGTCTTCTGCGCCTCGGCCAGCGCGAACACGTCGTGGCGGTCGGCGTCGGCGCCGTAGCCGATCTCGGCCACCAGCGCGGCCGCGCGCATGCGCTCCATCAGTTCGCCGATCTCGCCCACCGTGTGATTGCGGTGCAGCGAAGGGCAGCAGACATAGCCGTTGCGCGAGCATGCCAGGAGCGCGATTGCGGTTTCGAGGCGGCTCGACAGCCATACCGCGACCCGCTGTCCGCGGCGCACCCCCTGAGCGGCCAGGTGGGCCGCCAGCCGGTCGGCCGCTTCGACCGCCTGTGCGAAGGTCAGGCGGCGATAGCGGTCGCGCAACGCGTAGTGGTCGGGATGGGCCTGCGCGTTCTTGCGCGCCAGCATGTAGATGGTGTCGCTCTGCCAGAACCCTTCTTCGTAGTGCTGCTTCAGCCGCTGCGGGCTGAGCGTCGTCAGTATCGTGTTCGTCACAAGTTCCTCGTACGGCAAGTCAGTCAGATTCAGGCGGCGGCTTCCTGCGCCGGTGCCGCGCCCTCGCCGGCGACGATGCGGCTGAAGTTGCCGAAGAACTCGCCGGCGAACTTCATCGCGGTCGAATTGATCAGGCGCGCGCCTAGCTGGGCGAGCTTGCCGCCGATGTCGGCTGCGACCGTGTAGTGCAGGATCGTGGCGTCGCCGTCTTCCTCCAGGCGCACCTGGGCACTGCCCTTGGCGAAGCCGGCGACCCCGCCCTTGCCTTCGCCCTTGAGCGTGTAGCCGTTCGGCGGATCGAGATCCATCAGCGTGCCGGCCATCTTGAAGGTCGCCTTGATCACGCCGACCTTGACGACGATGACGGCGTTGAACTCGGTGTCGGACACTTTCTCCAGCTCCTGGCAGCCCGGCAGCGCCTGCTTCAGGATCTCGGGATCGTTCAATGCTGCGTACACTGCCTCGCGGCTGGCGCCGATGCGCTCGCTTCCACTCATTTCCATGTCGGATACCTTTCTCGCGTGTTCAAAATCGGCGGCACGGCGCAAGCCGCGTTGCGCCGCCGGGCTGGCCTTACGCGGCTTGCGCTGCGCCGGCGGCCGGTGCCGCCGCTTTGCCCATGTCCCTCACCTGCTTCACCGCCTTGACGATGTTGATGTAACCGGTGCAGCGGCACAGGTTGGAGGA
This sequence comes from Noviherbaspirillum sp., assembly GCA_035540575.1. GTDB lineage: Bacteria > Pseudomonadota > Gammaproteobacteria > Burkholderiales > Burkholderiaceae_D > Noviherbaspirillum. Next base: position 7,248 of record DATLGF010000450.1, on the reverse strand, counting down.
CAGGACCTCGACGATTTCATCGTCGGTCATATCGGGATTCTTTTCGAGCGCGCCGGTGATCAGCATCAGGAAGCCGGGCGTGCAGAAGCCGCACTGCAGCGCGTGGTTGTCGCAGAACGCCTGCTGCAGCCGGTTGAGCGTGTCGCCGTCGGCGAGGGACTCCACCGTGCGCACTTCATGGCCCTGCGCCTGCACCGCGAACATCAGGCAGGAGCGCACCGGCTGGCCGTCGACCAGCACCGTGCATGCGCCGCACACGCCGTGCTCGCAGCCGACGTGGGTGCCGGTCAGGCCGCAGTCTTCGCGCAGCGTATCGGCCAGGGTCTTGCGCGGCTCCACGCGCACGGCAAACGATCCGCCGTTCACGTCCAGGTTAATGTCGGTCTTGTCGGTCATGGTCCTTGTCCTTTCAGTCTTCAGCGGCCATCGCGCATGGCCTGCTCGAGCGCGCGGCGAATCACCACCGCGGTCAGGTCGCGCCGGTAATCGGCGCTGGTCTGCGCGTCTTCCAGCGGCTCGACCACGGCTGCCGCGGCTGCGGCAGCCTTGCGAAACACTACGTCGGTCGGCGCCCGGCCGACCAGTTCGGCTTCCGCCTCGGCGATGCGGCGCGGATGTTCTTCCACCCCGCCCAGCCCCACGCGCGCCGAGGCGATCACGCCTTCTGCGATGCGCAGCGTGACCAGGCTCATGCCGAGCGCGAAGTCACCCGCGCGACGGTTGAATTCGACGAAGCCGAAGCGTTCGTCGTCGGCCAACAGCGGCAGCCGCACCTCGACCAGCATTTCCTCCGGTTCCACCGCCGTCGCCATCACGCCCTGGAAGTACTCGCCGACCGGGATCTCGCGCATGCCGTTCTTGTTGCGCACCACGATCACGCCATCCAGCGTCGCGGTGACCAGGCACCATTCGGACGCCGGATCGGCATGGGCGAGGCTGCCGCAGAAGGTGCCGCGCTGGCGGATCGGGTAATGCGCGATGTGATGCGCAACCGCCGACATCAGCGGGCCGAGCGGGCCCGGCGCGACCGGTTCGTGAAAGCGCGCGTGACGTGTGAGCGCGCCGATAGAAAACGTGGTGCCGGATACGCTGGTCTGGGCAAGCTCCGCGATTTCGTTGATGTCGATCAGGTGCGGCGGATAGGCCACGCGCAGCGCCATCATCGGGATCAGGCTCTGGCCGCCGGCGATCACGCGGCCGCCTTCCTCGGCCACGTCGGCCAGGATGGCTAGCGCCTCGTCGACGGAAGCGGGCCGGTGGTAGGTAAAGGGTGCGGGTTTCATTCTGCAGTTCCTGTAAGTCGTTCAATCAACTGGGCGGGCAGCAGGGCCTTCCAGTGTTCCCAGCAGCGCGCAACCGGTTCGGCGCGCAGCTGGCCGGCGAGCGAGCATTCCGCGCGTGTCAAGGGATCGATCGTGCCCAGCGCCGCCGCGCGCAGCTGGTGATCGGCGTCGCGGCAGTAGTGCACCGCGCGAAACACCAGCTCCTTGACGCTGGTGCCGACGACCGTGGCGCCATGGCGGCGCATCAGCACCATCCAGGCCGGGCCGAGCGCACGCGCCAGCGAGTCGGCTTCGGCGTCGGTCGTCACGAGCAGCTTGGTGTCGCCGAATTCGCTGCGGCTGTCCCAGAACGGCACCTGCGGCCCCATCGACGCGCCGGTCTGCGACACCGGGCGCAGCGGCACCCCGCTCACGCAGAACGGCATGATCGACGGCGAGTGGTGATGGCAGATCGCCATTACGTCCGGCCGTGCGCGGTAGATCGCGGCGTGGATGAAGCGCTCCGAGAACAACGCGCGTTCGGTCGGCGCGACCGGCTCGCCATCCATGCCGAACACCAGCATGTCGGCGGCGCGCATGCGGCTGGGTGCACCGGCCGCGGGCAGCATGAAGCGCCCGGGGTCGCCGGGCAGGCGGGCGCTGGCGTGGCCGAAGGCCTCCAGCACGCCCTGGTCGATCAGGATGTGGTGGGCGAGCGCGAGTTCCTCGCCCAGTTCGTGGAGCGCCTTATCCATGCGCGGCTCCGGCGTGCGCGGCGCGGATGCGGTCCGAGTCGGCGCGCCAGTCGTGTTCGACATCTTCCCCACGCCCGCCGCGGATCAGCGCGCGCAAGGCCATTGGCGACAACGGCGCGCGATCGATGTGCACGCCAAGCGGGCGCAAGGCATCCTCGATCGCGGACGCGACTGCGGCCGGCATCGGGATCACGCCGGATTCGCCGACGCCCTTGACACCGAGCGCGTTCAGCGGCGACGGTGATTCCTGGTGGATCATCTCGACCGCCGGCATCTCCGCCGCCGAAATCAGCAGGTAATCGGCGAAGGTGGTGGTGATCGGCTGCGCCTGGGCGTCGAAGCCCATCCATTCGAACAGCGCATTGCCGAGGCCGTGCGCGATGCCGCCTATCACCTGGCCGTCGACGATCATCGGATTGACCATGCGGCCGCAGTCGTGCGCGAGCACCACCCGGTTGAGCTTCACGCCGCCGGTCTCGACGTCGACCTCGACCTCGACGACCGCCGAGCCGTTCGAATAGCTCATGTCGTCGATGATGACGTGCTCAAGCACTTCCAGCGCCGGACCGTTGCCGCCCGGAAGAATGAAGCCGGGCAGGCCGGCGGCGGCGCGCGCGATCTGGCCGAGTCCGAGCGCCTGTTCGGGGCGGGTCTTCGCGAACACGCGGGTGCCGGCTATCTCCAGCTCGGCCGGATCGGCCTTCAGCAAGTCGGCGGCGACTTCGAACACGCGTGCGCGCAGCTTGAGTGCGGCGGCGTGGGCCGACGCGCCCGCGGTGACCGTCTGGCGGCTGTTGAACCCGCCGAAGCCGAGCGCGACGGCTTGCGTGTCGCCGGTGGTGACGACGATGTTGTCCATGTCGCGCCCGAGCTGTTCGGCCACCACCTGGGCCAGCATGGTCTTCGTGCTCTGCCCCATTGCGGCGGCGCCGCTGGACACCAGCACCTTGCCGTTGCCGGCGATGCGCACGCGCACCGATTCATACGGTCCGCGCCCGGTGCCTTCCACATAGTTGGCCAGGCCCATGCCGATGTAGCGGCCCTCTTCGAGCGCCTGCTGCTGGCGTTCGCGGAAACTCTTCCAGCCGGCCAGTTCCAGCGCCTGCGCCTGGGTGGCGATGAAGTCGCCGCTGTCGAGCAGCACATTGCGCCCGCCACGCAGCACCAGCGGCTTCTCACACGGCATCTGTTCGGGACGCACCAGGTTGCGCCGGCGCACCTCGGCGCCGTCAAGCGAGAGCTCGCGCGCGACGCGGTCGAGCAGGCGCTCCATCACGAACACCGCCTGCGGCTGGCCGGCGCCGCGCACCGGCGTGACCGGCACCTTGTTGGTCAGCGCCATGCTCACATCCATGCGGTAGGCCGGCACGTTGTACGGCAGCGGCACGGTGACCGCCGAGCCGTAGGTGACATTGACCCCGCGCGCGGTGTAGGCGCCGTGGTCGTGCAGCAGCGCGCCGCGCACGCCGAGAATGCGCGCGTCGGCGTCGACGGCGATCTCCACGTCCCAGTACTGGTCGCGCTCCTGCGTGGTGGCGACGAAATGCTCGCGCCTGTCCTCGACCCATTTCACGGGACGTCCAAGCAGCATCGCGGCCAGCGCGACGACCACTTCTTCCGAGTAGAACACCAGCTTCGGGCCGAAGCCGCCGCCGACGTCGGGCGTGATCACGCGCACGCCGTCGTCGGAGCGGCCGAGCAGGTCGCACAGCATGCGCCGTGCGGTATGCGGGGTCTGGGTCGACATCCATACCGTCAGGCAGTTGGACGCGGCGCTGTACTCGGCCAGCACGCCGCGCCCTTCGAGCGAGTGCGAGCCGCCGCGATGCACCCACAGCGATTCGCGGAACACATGGGCGGCGCCGGCGAAAGCGTCGTCGACGTCGCCGTAATCGAAGCCGAATGCGGCAACGAGGTTGTGCGGCAGCTTGCTCTGCACGGTGGGCGCGTCGGCCGCCAGTGCGCTGCGGCAGTCGGACACCGCCGGCAGCGGATCGTAGTCGATCTCCAGCAGCTCGGCCGCGTCCTCGGCGGCGTGACGGGTGTCGGCGATGATGACCGCGACCGGTTCGCCGACGTAGGTGGCCTCTTCGCGCGCGAGCACCGGGCGGTTCACATCGAGCAGGTAGGCCTTGGTCGGCAGGCCGACCACCAGCTGGGTGTCGGTCAGGTGTGCGCGCAGCTCGTCGAGCGTGTAGATGGCCACCACGCCCGGCACCTCGCGCGCGGCGTCGGCATCGATCGCGCCGATGGCCGCGTGCGCGTAGGGGCTGCGCACAAAGTAGGCGGCCAGCGCACCGGGCGCCGCGAGGTCGTCCAGGTAACGCCCCTTGCCGCGCACCAGCGCGTCGTCCTCGAGGCGCGGCGTCGACGCGCCGAATATGGGCTTGGCGGACTTGTCAGACTTGTCACGCACGGTTGTCTGCTCCCTTCAGAATCTGCATCAGGCGTTGCGGCGTCACCGGCAGGCGGCGAATCGCCCCGGGGATGCAGATCGCGTCGTCGATCGCGGAGGCGATCGCCGCGCCGGCCGCGGTCACGCCGCCTTCGCCCGCACCCTTGATGCCGAGTGGATTGAGCGGGCTGGGCGCATCTTCGGTCACGAGCACCTCGAGCGCCGGCATTTCCTTCGAGGTCGGCATCAGGTAATCGGCGAAAGTCACCGACAGCGGCTGGCCCTGGTCGTCGTACAGGAATTCCTCGAACAGCGCGCCGCCCATGCCCTGCGCGAGGCCGCCCTGGATCTGGCCTTCGATCAGCATAGGATTGACCGCGCGCCCGACGTCGTAGGACACCATGTAACGCTCGACGGTGATGCCGCCCGTTTCCTCATCGACGCGCACCTGGGCGACATGCACGCCGTACGGATAGTTCATGTGGTCGCTGTGGAACCAGCCTTCGGCAGACAGGCCCGGCTCGCGCTCGCCGCGCACCGGCGACGCGGGGATCAGCTGCCTGGCGATCTCGCCGAGCGCAAGCATGGACGTGCCGTCGGCGGTCACCACCTTGCCGTCGACGATGTCGAGCGAAGCGGCCGGCAGCTTGAGCATCTGGGCGGCCACGTCGAGCGCCTTGTCGCGCAGGTTCACGGCGGCGATACGCGTGGCTTCGCCGGTCATCACGGTCACGCGCGAGGCGTGGGCGCCGAAGCCGTAGGCGATGCGGTTGGTCTGGCCGTGGATCACGCGGATGTCGCGATAGTCCACACCGAGCGTCTCCGCGCAGATCTGCGCGACCACCGTTTCCACACCCTGGCCGATCGACGCGGCACCGGTGACAACTTCCACGCGTCCACGCGTGTCTACATGGATGCGCACGCCGTCATACGGGCCGAGCCCGCTCTTTTCGACGAACATGCCGATGCCCAGGCCCACGCACTCGCCGGCGGCGCGGCGCGCCTGGATCTGCGCGCGCAGCTGAGGCCAGTCCAGCGCGGCCAACGTCTTGTCCAGCAGCCCGGCGTAGTCGCCGGAGTCCAGCACCACCTCGGTTTCGAGCGCATCGAGATTGCGCGCGAACGGCATCTCTTCCTTGCCGATGAGATTGCGTCGGCGCACCTCGATCGGGTCCAGCCCGAGGCGGTGTGCGATGGTGTCCATCAGGCGTTCGCGCACGAACGAGCCTTCGAAGCGGCCCGGCGAACGGTAGGTCGCGGCCGGCGTCTTGTTGGTCAGCCGGTAGTGCGCGGCGGCACGATAGGCGGGCACACGGTACGGGCCGAGTAACAGGCCGATCGTCATGTCGGCCACGCGCGCGCCGTGCGTGCGCACATAGGCGCCCTGGTCGTGGAACAGTTGCTCGTCGATCGCCAGCAGCCGGCCTTCGCCGTCGACCGCGGCCTTGACGCGATGCGTCTGCTGGCGCGACTGGTTCGCGCACATCATGTGCTCGCGCCTGTCCTCGATCCACTTCACCGGCCGGCGCAGCCGCAGCGCGCCCACGCATACCAGCACATCCTCGGGATACAGCTCGCCGCGGATGCCGAAGCCGCCGCCGACGTGGTTCTCGAACAGGTCGATGGTCGAGGGCGCGCGGTCCAGCATCTCGGCCAGCTGATCGCGGTTCCAGTGCGGGCGCTTTGCCGCGCCGTACAGTTCCAGGTGGTCGCGCGCCTGGTCGTAGCGCGCAAGCGCGCCGCGGGTTTCCATCGGAATGCCGGAGTGGCGGCCGATCGAGAGTTCCAGCTCGATCACCGCGGCGGCGGCCGCCATCGCCTGCTCGACGTTGCCGTAGCCCTTGCTCAGCACCACCGGCTCGGTGTCGATCCCGTTCTCGAACTCGCCCGGCTCGGCGGTGGCGGTGACGATGGGATCGAGCGGTTCGATGTCGACCGCAACCAGCTCGGCCGCGTCTTCGGCGCGGTATGGATCGTCGGCGAACACCACCGCGACCGGCTCGCCGACATAACGCACCAGCTCCTTCGCGAGCACCGGTTGCCGGTACGGCAGCAGGCCCTGCACCTTGGTCGCGCGAAACGGAATCGGCGGAATCGCGGCAATGTCGGCCGCCGTCCATACTGCCACCACGCCGGGCGCCTGCAACGCGTCCGACGCATCGATGGCCACGATACGGCCATGCGCGACCGGCGAGCGCACCACGCGCATGTGCAGCTGGTTCGGGAACGAGACGTCGCCGACGAAGCAGGCGCGGCCGGTCACCAGCGGGAAATCTTCAAGCCGGTTGACCGACTTTCCGATGTAGCGCTGCTTGCGCGAGGCCGCTTGCGCCTGTCCGGACAGCGCGCTCGCGTGTCCGGATTCCTGCAATAACACTTTCGTCATCTTCAATCTTCTTTCGGCGTCAGCATCGGCGCTTCGGCGGTGCGCGTCAGCAGCATCGCGACGACGGCCGTCGCCAGCAGGCCGGAACCGATCACTACGCCGGTGGCGCCTGGCGCGAGATAGGCGAGGCCGGCTGCGCCGCCGAGCAGGCGTACCGGAACCGACAGCGGACGCTTCAGATAGCCTTCCGCGGCGATCGAAATCAGCACGATCGCGGCTAGCGCCGAGCCCATGCCCGCCAGCGTTTCGCTCCAGGAGCCGCCCATCAGGATGCCCGGGTCGTAGATGATGGCGAACGGCAGCACGAAGGCGGCCATCGCCAACCGGCAGGACTTGACCGCGATGCCGAGCGGATTGCGGCCCGAAATGGCCGACGCGGCATAGGCGGCGACCGCCACCGGCGGCGTCATCGCCGACAGCACCGCGAAGTACAGCAGGAACAGGTGCGCC
>DATLGF010000449.1:0-5653 GCA_035540575.1 Noviherbaspirillum sp. | reverse complement strand
GTGCCCGGTCGGCGCGCTGACCTCCAAGCCGTTCCGCTACGCCGCGCGTACCTGGGAGCTGTCCCGCCGCAAGTCGGTGAGTCCGCATGACAGCCTCGGCTCGAACCTGATCGTGCAGGTCAAGGGCGGCAAGGTGCTGCGCGTACTGCCGCTGGAGAATGAGGCCGTCAACGAATGCTGGCTGTCCGACCGCGACCGCTTCTCGTACGACGCGCTCAACAGCGACGAGCGCCTGACGGTGCCGATGGTCAAGCAGGACGGCAAGTGGATCGAAACCGACTGGCAGACCGCGCTCGAGTATGTGGCGCATGGCCTGAAGGACATCACCGGCAAACACGGAACAGACGCACTCGCCGCGCTCGCCGCCCCGTATTCCACGCTGGAGGAGTTTGCGCTGCTGGGCAAGCTGGTACGCGGCCTCGGATCGGAGAACATCGACTTCCGCCTGCGCCAGTCCGACTTTGCACTCGACGGCAAGATCACGCCGTGGCTGGGTATGCCGATCGAGCAGATGGGCACGCTCAAGGGCGCGCTGCTGATCGGTTCCTTCCTGCGCAAGGACCATCCGCTGTTGGCTGCCCGCCTGCGCACCTGCGCAAAGCGCGGCGCGCAGATCAACGTGCTGCATGCCAGTGACGAAGACCTGCTGATGCCGATCGCAAACAAGCTGATTGCGCCGCCTTCGTCCTGGCTCGCCCTGTTGAACGAGGTTGCCGTGGGCATCGCCGCAGAGAAGGGCGTGGCGGCACCGGCCGGTCTCGAGGGCGTCACCGTCTCCGATGCGGCGAAGGAAGTCGCGAAGAACCTGCTGTCGGACGACGAACGCGCCGTGCTGCTCGGCAGCGCCGCGATCCACCATCCGCAGGCCTCGGAACTGCACGCCGTGGCCGAATGGATCGCTACCGCGCTGGGCGCGCATTTTGGCTACCTGACCGAAGGCGGCAACGCACTCGGCGGCTATCTCGCCGGCGCGCTGCCCGGCAAGGGCGGCAATGCGCTGCAGGCGTTCGCGCAACCGCGCAAGGCCTACATGCTGCTGCACGCGGAGCCCGAGCTCGATTGCTATGACCCGCAGGCGGCGCGTGCGGCATTGAACGGTGCGGACATGGTGGTGGTGATGTCGCCGTACAAGCACGGCATGGATTACGCCGATGTGTTGTTGCCGATCGCCCCCTTTACCGAGACCGCCGGCACCTTCGTGAACTGCGAGGGCCGTGCCCAGGGCTTCAACGGGAGCGCCAAGCCGCTCGGCGAGACCCGACCTGCGTGGAAGGTCCTGCGCGTACTTGGCAACCTGTTGGGGCTCTCCGGCTTCGACTATGAAGCGTCGGAAGACATCCGCGCCGAGGTGCTGGGCACCCGGAAGGCCGAAGAGGCCGACCTGTCGGCAAGCCTGAACAACATCGCCCGCCTGCCGCTCCAGTCCGCCAAGGCGGGCACCGGCGAAGCGCTCGAGCGTCTGGCCGACGTGCCGATCTATCACAGCGATGCGATCGTGCGGCGTTCCCCGCCGCTGCAGCAGACCTCGCACGCGAAGCCGCCGAAGGCATGGCTGTCTGCCGAGCTTGCGAGGCATCTGGGGGTGGCGGACGATCAGCCGGTACGCGTGAGGCAAGGGCAGGGCGAGGCGATCCTGCCCGCCGGGATCGATCCCAAGCTGCCCGCGAACGTGGTGAAGGTTTCGGCAGCCCATCCGACGACGGCAACGCTGGGCGGGATGTTCGGTTCCGTGATCGTGGAGAAAGCATAAATGGACGGCATGCTTACAAGCCTTAATACCGCCGGAGCCGGAATGTTCGGGGGTGCCTGGCCGCTGGTCTGGACCATGCTGGGCATTCTCGCGATCCTGCTGCCGCTGATGGGCGCGGTCGCCTATCTGACACTGTGGGAGCGCAAGCTCATCGGATGGATGCATATCCGCGTGGGCCCGAACCGGGTGGGGCCGCTGGGCCTGCTGCAGCCGATCGCCGACGCGGTCAAGCTGCTCACCAAGGAGATCGTGGTGCCGATGCGCGCGAACAAGGCCTTGTTCGTGATTGCGCCGATCATGACCATCATGCCTGCGCTGGCTGCCTGGTCGGTGATCCCGTTCGGCCCGGAGGTCGTGCTGGCGAACATCAACGCCGGCCTCCTTTTCATCATGGCGATCACCTCGCTCGAAGTCTATGGCGTCATCATCGCCGGCTGGGCGTCGAACTCGAAGTACGCCTTCCTCGGCGCGATGCGCGCATCCGCGCAGATGGTGTCCTACGAAATCGCGATGGGCTTCGCGCTGGTGGTCGTGCTGATGGTCTCCGGCAGCCTGAACCTGATCGAGATCGTCACCGTGCAGACGCAAGGCTACTTCGCCGACCTCGGGCTGAACTTCCTGTCGTGGAACTGGCTGCCACTGTTGCCGATGTTCGTGATCTACGTCGTGTCGGGCATTGCGGAAACCAATCGCCACCCGTTCGACGTGGTCGAGGGCGAATCGGAAATCGTCGCCGGACACATGGTCGAGTACTCGGGCATGTCGTTCGCGATGTTCTTCCTCGCCGAGTACGCGAACATGTGGCTGTTCTCGATTCTGGCCGTGCTGCTGTTCCTGGGCGGCTGGTCGGCGCCGGTCGCGTTCCTCGACTTCATTCCGGGCTGGATCTGGCTCGGCCTCAAGACTTTCTTCATGGTGTCGCTGTTCATCTGGGTGCGCGCCTCGTTCCCGCGCTACCGCTATGACCAAATCATGCGCCTCGGCTGGAAGGTGTTCATTCCGCTGTCGGTCGCATACCTGATCATCGTGGCGATCTGGATGCAGACGCCCTGGAACATCTGGCCATAATGCGAGAGGCCTGAACACATGCAAGCAATACGAGATTTCCTAGGCAGCTTGATGCTGCGCGAGCTCCTCAAGGGGCTCGCCCTGACCGGGCGCTATCTGTTCGCCCGCAAGATCACTGTGCAGTTTCCGGAAGAGAAGACGCCGTTGTCGCCGCGTTTCCGCGGGCTGCACGCGCTGCGCCGCTATCCGAACGGCGAAGAGCGCTGCATCGCCTGCAAGCTGTGCGAAGCGGTCTGCCCGGCCATGGCAATTACCATTGAATCGGCCGAACGCGAGGACGGTACCCGCCGCACCACGCGCTATGACATCGACCTGACCAAATGCATTTTCTGCGGCTTCTGCGAAGAGTCCTGCCCGGTGGATTCGATCGTGGAAACCAACATCCTCGAGTACCACGGTGAAAAGCGCGGCGATCTCTATTTCACCAAGGAGATGCTGCTCGCGATCGGCGATCGCTACGAGAAGGACATCGCGGCGGCACGCTCCGTCGATGCCGCCTACCGCTGATGCGATGGCGCCACAGAACAGCTGAATGACTGGTCGACTATGGAATTGAAAACTGCCTTGTTTTTCGCGTTTGCCGCGGTACTCGTGTTCGCCGCGCTGCGCGTGGTCACCGACCGCAATCCGGTTCACGCCGCGTTGTATCTGGTGCTGTCCTTCTTCTCCGCCGCGGCGCTCTGGCTGCTGCTCAAGGCGGAGTTCCTGGCCATCGTGCTTGTGCTCGTCTACGTCGGCGCCGTGATGGTGCTGTTCCTGTTCGTCGTGATGATGGTGGACATCGATCTTGCCGAGATACGCAGCGGGTTCATGCGCTATCTTCCGCTGGCTGCACTGGTTGGGATACTGATCGTCCTGCAGATGGGTGCGGTGCTCTGGCACGGCTTTTACGCGACCGAAGCCGATGTGCCCGAGGCATCCGCCTATATTGGCACCACTGCCGAACTTGGCAGGGTGCTGTACACCGACTACATCTACGCGTTCGAGATTGCTGGCATCCTGCTGCTGGTGGCACTGGTTGCGGCGGCCGGTCTCACCCTGCGCCGCCGCAAGGATACCCGCTACTTCGATCCGGGCGAGGCCGTCAAGGTCAAGCGCGCAGACCGCATTCGCCTGGTGAAGATGAAGGCAGAATCGGAGCGGACGAACGCCAACGAAGAGGCGAACGCCTCCACGACAGAAAAGCAATAAGGGGAATCGCAAGTGGAGCTGACGCTTTCGCACTTTCTGATCCTGGGCGCGATCCTGTTCGCGATCTCGATCATCGGTATTTTCTTGAACCGCAAGAACATCATTGTCCTGCTGATGGCCATCGAACTGATGCTGCTGGCAGTGAACATGAACTTCGTCGCGTTCTCGTATTACCTTGGCGACGCCGCAGGGCAGATTTTCGTTTTCTTCATTCTCACAGTGGCTGCCGCGGAGTCGGCGATCGGTCTTGCCATCCTGGTGGTGCTGTTCCGCAACCTGGACACCATCAATGTGCAGGATCTGGATCGTCTCAAGGGTTAATCACTGAATAACAACGATAAGGTCCATCATGGCGGGGCAACTCAACGCTAATCTACTGCTCGCAATTCCGCTGGCGCCTTTGGTCGGCGCTGCAATCGCCGGTCTGTTCGGAACCAGGTTCTTCGGCAATGTCATCGGCCGCACCGCGTCGCATACCGTGACGATACTCGGCGTGCTGATTTCCTTCCTGCTGTCCGCGCACACCCTCTGGCAGGTTATCAACGGTGCGCCGGTGTTCAACGAAACGTTGTACACCTGGATGACGGTGATGGGCATGCCGCTGGAGATCGGCTTCCTGGTCGACAGCCTCACCGCGATGATGATGGTGGTGGTGACCTTTGTCTCGCTGATGGTGCACATCTACACGATCGGCTACATGGCCGACGACGAAGGCTACAACCGCTTCTTCTCCTATATCTCGTTGTTCACGTTCTCGATGCTCATGCTCGTCATGAGCAACAATTTCCTGCAGCTGTTCTTCGGCTGGGAGGCGGTGGGTTTGGTGTCGTACCTGCTGATCGGCTTCTGGTTCAAGCGTCCGACGGCCATCTACGCCAACATGAAAGCGTTCCTGGTCAACCGCGTGGGTGACTTCGGCTTCGTGCTCGGTATCGGCCTGTTGCTGGCGTACAGCGGTAGCCTGAGCTACGCCGATGTGTTCGCTGCCCGCGACAACCTGGCCACGATTGGCTTCCCGGGTACCGACTGGCACATGCTGACGGTCGCTTGTATCTGCTTGTTTATCGGCGCGATGGGTAAATCGGCGCAGTTCCCGCTGCACGTGTGGCTGCCGGACTCGATGGAAGGCCCGACCCCGATCTCCGCACTGATTCACGCGGCCACCATGGTGACCGCCGGTATCTTCATGGTCGCGCGCATGTCGCCGCTGTTCGAACTGTCGGACACCGCGCTGTCGTTCGTGCTGATCATCGGCGCCATTACCGCGCTGTTCATGGGCTTCCTGGGCATCATCCAGACCGATATCAAGCGTGTGGTGGCGTACTCGACGCTGTCTCAGCTCGGTTACATGACCGTCGCGCTGGGCGCGTCGGCTTACCAAGTCGCGGTGTTCCACCTAATGACGCACGCGTTCTTCAAGGCGCTGCTGTTCCTCGGCTCGGGCGCCGTCATCCACGCGCTCCACGGCGAGCAGGACATCCGGAACATGGGCGGCCTGAAGAAGTACCTGCCGGTCACCTACTGGACGTTCCTGATCGGATCGCTGGCGATCGCGGGCGTGCCGCTGCTCTCGGGGTTCTTCTCGAAGGACGAGATCCTGTTCGAGACGTTCTCGCGCGGGTATCAGCTGCTGTGGGCGATGGG
>DATLGF010000448.1:0-7435 GCA_035540575.1 Noviherbaspirillum sp. | reverse complement strand
CTCCTTGACCGTCACTCCGCAGCCGGACGCGTTCATCACGATGGCCTCGACGCCGGCTTCCACATGCGGCCACCAGGCGTCGACGTTGCGGCGCATGTCGTCAAGCCCGCCGGCTTGGTCGTTCATGTGATACCGGATCGCGCCGCAGCAGCCGGTGCCCCTGGGCACCACCAGCTGCACGCCGAGCGTGTCCAGCACGCGCGCGGTCGCGCTGTTGATATTCGGCGCCATCGCCGGTTGCACGCAGCCGTCGAGCAGCAGCATCTTGCGCGCATGCGCCGCGCGCGGCCATGCGCCGGCCTGCTGCGGCGCCGGCACCTTGTTCTTCAGCACCTGCGGCAGCAGCGGCCGCACGATCTGCCCGGCCTTCATCGCCGGACCGAACAGCCACTTGCGCGGCAGCGCCTCCTTCAGCGCATAGCGCACCGCGCGCTGCGCCAGCGGCCGCTCGACGCGCGCCTCCACCACCTTGCGGCCGATATCGACCAGCCGACCGTACTGCACGCCGGACGGACACGTGGTCTCGCAGTTGCGGCAGGTCAGGCAGCGGTCCAGGTGGGTCAGCGTGGCCATCGTCGGCTCCTTGCCCTCCAGCACCTGTTTCATCAGGTAGATGCGCCCGCGCGGGCCGTCCAGCTCGTCGCCGAGCAGCTGGTAGGTCGGGCAGGTCGCGGTGCAGAAGCCGCAGTGCACGCACTTGCGCAGGATCGCGTCGGCTTCCTCGCCTTCGGCGGTGTGCTTGATGAAATCCGCGAGATTGGTTTGCATGTTCAGAACTCTGGGTACATCCGCCCCGGATTGAATATTCCGGACGGATCGAAAGCGGTCTTCAGGTTGCGGTGGATGCGCATGACGGCAGGCGGCAGCGGGTGGAACACGCCGACGCCCTTGTCGCCGCGCATCAGCGTCGCGTGGCCGCCGACGGTCGCGGCGGCATGGCGTATGGTCGCGGCATCGACATCGCTGCGCAGCCAGCGCTGCGCGCCGCCCCACTCGATCAGGTGTTCGCCCTTGAGCGCGAGCGGCGGCGTGGTTGAAGGAACGGACAGGCGCCAGAGTGTCCCTTCGCCAAAATATGCATTGCTCTGGTCGCGCAGACCCTGCCACAGCGGCTCGGCATCCTCGACGACTTCACCGCCCATCTTCTGCTGCGCGGCTCTGAGCGCCGGCTCGGGACCGGAAAGGCGCACGACCAGCACGCCGCCGTGCCAGGCACTGGCCGAGATCGGCAACGGCTGGCCGCCCCAGCGGTTCAACTGTTCGATCGCCTCGGTTTTGCGCATCTCGAAGCGCAGCGTAATCTCGGCGAACGGACGCGGCAGCACCTTCAGCGAGACATCGAGGATCAGTCCGAGCGTGCCGAGCGAGCCCGCGAGCAGGCGCGAGACATCGTAGCCCGCAACGTTCTTCATCACCTGGCCGCCGAAGCGCAGCACCTCGCCCTTGCAGTCCATCAGGGTCGCACCGAGCACGAAATCGCGTACTGCGCCAACCGCCTGCCGGCGCGGCCCGGACAGCCCGGCGGCCACCACGCCGCCTATTGTCGACGCCGGGCCGAAGCGCGGCGGCTCAAACGCCAGCATCTGCTTGCGTTCGGCAAGGGCGGCCTCGATCTCGACGAGCGGCGTGCCGCTGCGCGCAGTGATCACCAGCTCGGTCGGTTCGTACGCGAGGATGCCGCTGTAGGCGCGGGTGTCGAGCACCTCGCCCGCGAGCGACTGGCCGTACCAATCCTTGGTTCCGCCGCCGCGGATGCGCAACGGCTGTTTGCCGACACTGGCCGACGCCACGGTGTCGCGGAATTGCTGGAGTATCGAATCCATCTCAGAAGCGCGGCAGATTGGGGAATTTCAGCTGGCCGCCCGAGACGCGCATCCTGCCAAACTCGGCGCAGCGGTTCAGCGTCGGGATGGCCTTGTCCGGGTTGAGGAGGAAAGCGGTATCGAACGCACGCTTGACGGCGAAGAAGGCTTCGAGCTCCTGCGGCGAGAACTGCACGCACATCGAGTTGATCTTCTCGATGCCCACGCCATGCTCGCCGGTGATGGTGCCGCCGACCTTTACGCACAGTTCGAGAATGTCGGCGCCGAAGGCTTCGGCACGCTCGAATTCGCCCGGCTGGTTCGCATCGAACAGGATCAGCGGATGCAGGTTGCCATCCCCGGCGTGGAACACGTTCGCGCAGCGCAGGCCGTGCTTGTTCTCCATCTCGGCGATCGCGAGCAGGACTTCGGCCAGGCGCTTGCGCGGGATCGTGCCGTCCATGCAGTAGTAATCGGGCGAGATGCGGCCGGCAGCCGGAAACGCGTTCTTGCGCCCGGACCAGAAGCGTGCGCGCTCGGCCTCGTTCTGCGATACCGAGATCGCGGTGGCACCGGATGCGCGCAGCACGTCCGACATGCGCGCGATTTCCTCGTCCACTTCCTCGGGAACGCCGTCGGACTCGCACAGCAGGATCGCCTCGGCCTCGGTGTCATAGCCGGCATGGACGAAGGGCTCGACCATGCGCGAGGAAGTCTTGTCCATCATTTCCAGGCCGGCCGGAATGATGCCGGCGGCAATCACGCTGGCCACCGCGTCGCCCCCCTTCACCACGTTGTCGAACGACGCCATGATCACGCGCGCCTGCTGCGGCTTGGGCACCAGCTTGACAGTCACCTCGGTCACCACGCCGAGCATGCCCTCGGAGCCGATGAACACTGCCAGCAGGTCCAGTCCCGGCGCGTCGAGTGCCTCGCTGCCGAGTTCGACCACGTCACCCTCGATCGTCACCATGCGTACGCGCAGCACGTTGTGGATGGTCAGCCCGTATTTCAGGCAGTGCACGCCGCCGGAGTTTTCCGCGACATTGCCACCTATCGTGCAGGCGATCTGCGACGAAGGATCGGGTGCGTAGTACAGGCCGTGGGCATTGGCGGCATCCGAGATCGCGAGATTGCGCACACCCGGCTGCACGATCGCGATGCGGGCATACGGATCGAGCTTCAGCACGCGGTTGAGCCGGGCCGTGGACAGCACCACGCCATCGGATATCGGCATCGCGCCGCCGGACAGGCCGGTACCCGCGCCGCGCGGCACAATCGGCACGTTCAGCGCCCGGCAGGTTTTCAGTGCGTCGATCACCTGCTGCTCGTCGCGCGGCAGCGCGACCACCATCGGCAGCTGGCGATAGGCCGAGAGGCCGTCGCACTCGTAAGGGCGCGTGTCCTCTTCGTCGTACAGCACGCAGTCGGCCGGCAGTACGCGGCGCAAGGCGTCCACGACCTCGCGCTGGCGCGCCGGCGTGAATGCGGTAGTCGGAGAAACGGGGGCGTTCATGATGGGTCCCTGCGAATGAAGGCCGGCGCAGCGCCGGGAGGGAATGGCAGCGGTGAGTGTAGCGAAAACGCCGTGGCAATTGGGGCAAGCCGAGGTTCAGCCTGCTGAAAAGCTTTCCTTCTGACCCTGAATTCTTTTCACGACGTGGTCAACGGAGCGAAGGCCCCGCGCAACCACGCGATAAACGCATCGACCTCCGGCCGCTCGCGGACCTGCCGGCCATAAACCACGTAGTAGGCATGCGGCGGGGCACTGAGCTGGATGTCGGGAAACAGATGCACCAGCTCGCCGCTCTCGATGTGCTTCTGCGCGAAGTGTTTCCGCGTCAACCCGACGCCATGCCCGTGGCGCACCGCTTCCAGCAGCAGGCCGAGGTCATCGAGCCGCAGGCCCGTGGTCGGCTCCGGCCAGTCGAGGCCGGCCACCTCGAACCAGGGCTGCCAGGGTTCCAGCGCCGAGCGCAGCAGCGTTGCCTTCTTCAGGTCGGCCGGCGTGTCGATCGGGCCGACCTTGGCTAGATAGGCCGGACTGGCGACCGCAAACGTCGGTTCCTCGAACAGCTTTTCCGTGACCAGGTCCGGATAGTTGCCTGCGCCGAAACGCACCTCGACATCGCTTTCGGACAGGCTGAGGTCGTACAGCGGGACCGACAGGAACAGCTCGATCACGATCTCCGGATGGCGAGCCGTGAACTCCGCCAGGCGCGGCACCAGCAAGCAGCGCGCGAAGGTGGGCGGGACGGTGATCTTCACGCGCGGCTGCACCGGCGCGCTCTTGTGCGGGAGCGGAAACTCGGTGAGCGCGCGCAGTGCGCCGCGCACCACGTCCAGGTAGCGGCGCCCGAACTCGGTGAGGCTGACCGCACGTCCGTCGCGGGCGAACAGGCGCTCGCCGACCAGGTCTTCGAGCAGGCGGATGCGGTGCGACAGCGCCGAAGGCGTGATGCACAGCTCGTCGGCTGCCAGCGCAAAGGAGCCGAGACGAGCCGCCGCCTCGAAGGCGGACAGCGCATGAACCGGAGGAAGACGGATGGCCATAGCAAGCTGAGGTGCGTGCGCCCGGCAATGGGCCGGGGGTTCAGTCGAGATGAACGATTTTACCGGGGTTCAATATGTTCTCGGGATCAAAAGCGCGCTTCAGCATGCGCATCGTTTCGATCGCCTCCTCGCCATGCTCCTGCACCAGGAAATCCATCTTGTGCAGGCCCACGCCATGCTCGCCGGTGCAGGTGCCGTCCATCGCGATCGCGCGCGCGACGATACGCGCGTTCACGCTTTCCGCCTTCGCGATGTCGGCGGGATCGCTCGGATCGATCATCATCAGCACATGGAAATTGCCGTCGCCGACGTGACCGACAATGCCGTAGATCATGCCGTTGTGCTCGCAGTCCGCCTGCGTGTCGAGGATGCATTCGGCCAGGCGCGAGATCGGCACGCAGCAATCGGTGGTGATCGCGCGGCCGCCCGGGCGCATCTGCAACAGCGCGAAGTAGGCGTTGTGGCGGGCCGTCCACAAGCGCGAGCGGTCTTCCGGCCGGGTTGCCCACTCGAAGCCGATCGCATTGTGCTCGCCTGCGATGTCCTGCACGATCTGCGCCTGTTCCTGCACCCCATGCTCGCTGCCGTGGAACTCGAACAGCAACAGCGGTTTTTCCGGCAGCGTCAGCTTGTCGTGCGCATTGATCGCACGCACGCTGTTCTCGTCGAGGAACTCCACGCGCGCGACCGGCACCCCCATCTGGATCGTCTGGATCACGGCGTTGACCGCGTCTGCCGTGCTCGGGAAAGAGCACACTGCCGCCGACACCGCCTCCGGCTGCGGGTACACGCGCACGCTGACTTCGGTGATGATGCCCAGCGTCCCCTCGCTGCCGACGAAGATGCGCGTCAGGTCGTAGCCGGCGGACGACTTGCGCGCGCGCGTGCCGGTCTTGATGATGCGTCCGTCCGCCGTCACCACCGTCAGGGCCAGCGTGTTCTCCCGCATCGTGCCGTAGCGCACCGCGTTTGTGCCGGAGGCGCGCGTGGCCGCCATGCCGCCGATCGATGCGTCGGCGCCCGGATCGATCGGGAAGAACAGGCCGGTATCGCGGATCTCCTGGTTCAGCTGCTTGCGCGTCACCCCGGCCTGCACGGTCACCGTCTGATCCTCGGCGTGCACGGCCAGCACCTGGTTCATCTGCGACAGGTCTATCGTCACGCCGCCGCGCAGCGCCAGCACGTGGCCTTCGAGCGAGGTGCCGGTGCCGTAGGGAATGACCGGCACGCGATGCGCGGCGCACAGCTTCACCGCCTGCGCGACCTCTTCTGTCGTATGGGCAAACACCACCGCGTCGGGCGGCATCGGGTCGTAGGAGGATTCGTCGCGGCCGTGGTGGTCGCGCATTGCCTGGGAGGTGGTCACCCGATCTTCGAATATGGCCTGGAGTGCCGCGAGCAATTCATCCGGAAATGGCTTCTTCAGCGTGGAAAGCGGGGCTGGCTGGTTCATCTGGTAGCTCCTCGGGCAGTGGAATCGGACTTGGAAGCCCTAACAAAATGCCGCTGGCGGCGTTGCGCCTCCTTGCCGTACTACACGTACCGTCTGCGTCGGCGCGCCTTGCCATCGGCATTTTGTTAGGGCTTTTTATCGTTATTGTTCGCGGCATGTCCGCGTCGTCCGTCGATTCTACTCCTGGCCCGTCAGGCCGGGCAGGCGGAAAGATTGACATGCGCATGACATCGGCGCGGCCGGATTTGCCGTATGCTCGACACTTTCAACCGCGGCTTCGACCACCATGGGAAACCGACTCTCGAAAATCGCCACGCGCACGGGCGACAACGGCACCACCGGACTCGGCGACGGCTCGCGCGTGGGCAAGGACAGCCTGCGCGTGCATGCGATGGGCGACGTGGACGAACTGAATTCCCACATCGGCCTGCTGCTGTGCGAGGACATGCCCGAGGCGATGCGCGAGGAGCTGATCTCGATCCAGCACGACCTGTTCGACCTGGGCGGGGAACTGTGCATCCCGGGCTATACGCTGATCACGGAGACGCATGTGGCGCGGCTCGACGGCCTGCTGCAGAAGTACAACGCAGACCTTCCTCCGCTGAAGGATTTCATCCTGCCGGCCGGATCCCGGGCGGCGGCGCTCGCCCACGTGTGCCGCACCATCTGCCGGCGCGCAGAGCGTGCGATCGTCACGCTCGGCAATGCGGAGACGATCAACGCCAACCCGCGTCATTACATGAACCGGCTGTCGGACCTGATGTTCGTGCTCTCGCGCGTGCTGAACCGCTTTGCGGGCGGCAGCGACGTGCTGTGGGAGAAGGGCAGGAAGCGCGACGCCTGAAGCCCGGCGCTGCCCTGGGCCGGCGATCCGTCCTGGTCAGTTGTTGTTGACGACCAGCCGCGGCTCGTTGGCGTCGAAGCGTTTCTGGATGGAAGCGACGATGCCCTTCGCATCCAGTCCGCATGCGGCCAGCAGCTGCCCCGCATCGCCGTGATCGATGAACTTGTCCGGCAGGCCCAGATGCAGGATGGGTTTCACGATGCCCGCATCGGCGAGCGCCTCCGCCACCGCGGCGCCGGCGCCGCCCATCACGCAGCCTTCCTCCACCGTCACCAGCGCATCGTGGCTGGCCGCCAGCTGAGCGATCAGCTCGCGGTCGAGCGGCTTGACGAAGCGCATGTTCGCGACCGTAGCATTGAGCGTCTCGCCGGCAGCGAGGCTGGGCGCGACCATCGTGCCGAAGGCCAGGATCGCGATGCGCTCGCCCAGGCGGCGGATCTCGCCCTTGCCGAGCGGCAGCGTCGCCAGTGTCTTCTCGATCTGCGCGCCGATGCCTGCCCCGCGCGGATAGCGCACCGCCGCCGGGCCGGGATACTGGTAGGCGGTCGAGAGCATCTGGCGGCACTCGTTTTCATCGGAGGCCGCCATCACCACCATGTTCGGAATGCAGCGCAGGAAGGCGATGTCGTAGTTGCCGGCATGGGTGGCGCCGTCGGCACCGACCAGACCGGCGCGGTCGAGCGCGAAAGTGACATCCAGGTTCTGCAGCGCCACGTCGTGGATCAGCTGGTCGTAGGCGCGCTGCAGGAAGGTGGAGTAGATCGCGACCACCGGCTTGAGACC
>DATLGF010000447.1:0-3587 GCA_035540575.1 Noviherbaspirillum sp. | reverse complement strand
AGGCAAGTCCTTGCTTTATTTGGAGCTGAAAATGAAAGTTGTTGCATTCCCGCGTAGCGAGCAGGGGTCCGGAGCGAGCCGCCGCCTGCGTCGCTCGGGCCAGACCCCCGGCATCATCTATGGTGGCGAAGCCGCCCCGGTGACCATCGCCCTGGACCACAACGCGCTGTTCCACGCGCTGAAGAAGGAAGCCTTCCATTCGTCGATCCTCGACATGGAAATCGAAGGCAAGTTGCAGAAGGTCTTGCTGCGCGACTTCCAGATGCACGCGTTCAAGCCGATCGTGCTGCACGTGGACTTCCAGCGCGTGGACGAGAAGCAGACGATCCACACCAAGGTGCCCCTGCACTTCATCAACGCCGAAATCTCCCCGGCCGTGAAGCTGGGCGGCGGCATCATCAACCACGTGCTGAACGAACTCGAAGTGTCCTGCCTGCCGGCCGACCTGCCGGAGTTCATCGAAGTCGATCTGTCCAAGGTCGAAGCGGGTGCCACCGTCCACCTGAACGACATCACCCTGCCCAAGGGCGTGACCCCGGTGCTGCACGGCCAGGACAACCCGACGATCGCGACCGCCGTCGCTTCGGCCGGTGCCCAGTCGGCTGCATCTGAAGGCGAAGCGCAGTAAGCGTTTCGCTCTTCGCCGCAAAACCCCGCCCCTGAGGCGGGGTTTTGCTTTTTCGCCGACGCCTCACACCTGCTTCCTGATGCGAACAGTGGACCGCACGCCCGGCAAAGCCCGGACCGCACATCGGACGAAAGGCGGTCTGCACGATCCCGCCTAGATTTGAAGAACACTTGCCGGCATCGAGGTCAAAACAACATCCGCTCCCTTGTCCGTGCCAATGTTTGAACCTATCTCGATTCCTGCCGAGCACTTTCAGCGCATTTTTGAAAGTGCCCCCGGATCCTTTCTCCTCCTCCTGCCGACTCCGGCATTTACGATCGCCGCGGTAACTGACGATTACCTTCGCGACACGCTGACCACGCGCGCACACCTGCTTGGCAAGCCGCTCTTCGACGCCTTTCCGGATAATCCCTCCCTTCCCGAAGCGCACGCGACGCGCAATTTGCGTGCGTCGCTCGAACGGGTGCTGGCCACCCGGTCTTCGGACATGATGGCCATCCAGCGCTACGACGTGCCGCGGCGCGACGGCACTGGCTTCGAGGTGCGCTACTGGACCCCGATCAACACGCCGGTACTGTCCGCGGGCGGCGACATCCTCTACATCGTCCACCGCGTCAAGAACGTGACTGATTACGTGCGCCTGCAGGAAGAGAACGAAGCGCAGCACAAGCAAAGCGCCGAACTGGACGCACGCAACCGCAGGATGCAGGCCGAGGTGCTGCAGCAGAGCATGGAACTGGATGCGAAGAACAGGGAGTTGCGCCAGGTCAATGAGGCACTCAGAGAGTACGCGCAGAAGGCAAGGGACGAGGCGCGGCATAAGGATGAATTCCTCGCCATGCTCGCGCACGAGCTGCGTAACCCGCTCGCCGGCATCTCCTCGGCGCTGGAACTTCTCCAGCTCGGAGAGGGCGATCAGACCAAGAACGCACAGCTACACGAGGTCTGCCGGCGTCAGCTCGGTAATCTGGTCCGGCTGGTGGACGATCTCCTCGACGTATCCCGCATCAGCCGCGGTGCCGTCGCGCTACGCATGGAGCGACTGGACCTGCGCGATGTGGTGGAGAGTGCCCTGTACGCAGTACGCAGCGTCTTTGACGACAAGGGACTGGCTGTCGCAACCACGATCAGGCCGGGGGCATACCAGGTGTTGGGCGATGCTACGCGCCTGGAGCAGGTGCTGAGCAACCTGATGGTCAACGCCGCCAAATTCACGCAAGCCGGCGGCAAGGTCGAAGTCACGCTCGCCAACGAGCAGCAGGGACAATGGACATGGTCGGTCGTGCAAGTGACCGACAGCGGACGCGGGATACCGCAGGAAAAGCTGGACGCCATCTTCGACCTGTTCGTCCAGGTGGACGCCGGCATCGACCGCGCCCGCGGCGGACTCGGCATTGGCCTGCCGCTGGCG
This sequence comes from Noviherbaspirillum sp., assembly GCA_035540575.1. Taxonomy (GTDB): domain Bacteria; phylum Pseudomonadota; class Gammaproteobacteria; order Burkholderiales; family Burkholderiaceae_D; genus Noviherbaspirillum. Next base: position 1,548 of record DATLGF010000447.1, on the reverse strand, counting down.
CGCAAGCTCGCAGAAATGCACGGCGGCAGCATCGTCGCAGAGAGCCGGGGAACCGGATTCGGCAGTTCCTTCATTGTTCGACTGCCCAATGACGCCGATTCCGGCCCTGTTGCTCCAGGGGACGATGCCGAGCTACCCAAATTTTCGGCGCGGTCCGGCACCCGCGTCCTTGTCATCGACGACAATGCCGACGCGCGCGAAACCTTGAAAAGCCTGCTCGAGGCTTACGGCTTTTGCGTGGACACGGCGGCAACCGGGGAAGAGGGCTTGGAACGCTTGCTGGCGCGCTGTCACGAAATAGCCCTCGTCGACATCGGCCTGCCCGGCCTGGATGGCTTCGAGGTGGCACGCAAGGTACGCCGGGCTCCCTCGGCGAGCCATACCAGGCTGGTGGCCCTGACCGGCTACAGCGGCCCCGAGACCGAACGCAGGGTGGTCGAGGCGGGATTCGACCTGCATCTGGTCAAGCCGGTTCGAGCGACGGAACTGCAGCGCATCATCGACGTGCCCACGCGCTGAAGCCCGCCTGCTTGCGACAGGTAAAGAATCGGCTCTTGCCGGATAATCGCTTGTTTTCAACGCCGCACCGCGCTGCACCCATGTCCATCCGACTCATCGCCGGCCTCGGCAACCCCGGGCCCGAATACGAACAAACCCGCCACAACGCCGGCTTCTGGCTGGTCGACAACCTGTCACCGATCCCGCTTTCGCGCGAGGCGCGCTTCAATGCGCTCGCTGCGAAGATACGCATCGCCGGCGAGGACGTCTGGCTGCTGGAGCCGCAGACCTACATGAACCGCTCCGGGCAGTCGGTCGGCGCGCTCGCGCGCTTCTTCAAGATCCCGCCCGAGCAGATCCTGGTCGTCTACGACGAACTCGACCTGCCGCCCGGCGCCGCGAAACTGAAGAAAGGCGGCTCGTCCACCCACAACGGCCTGAAGGACATCACCGCTGCGCTCGGCACGCGCGACTACTGGCGCCTGCGCCTGGGCATAGGCCATCCGCGCGACATGAATTCGCAGCAGCAGGTGGTCGACTATGTGCTGCATCGTCCACGCAAGGAAGAGCAGGAACAGATCGAGAATGCGATCCGCAACAGCCTGGATGTGATTCCGCTGCTGGTCGAAGGCAAGTTCGAAGCCGCGATGATGAAGCTGCACTCGGCGAAATGACCGACAGTCCGATCGCCGTCCATGCCGGCCCAAAGGCCCTGGCGCACATGCGCGAGCATGGGATGCGGGCAGCGGATGTCGCCGTCATTCCGGCGGCGGCCGGCGGGCCGAAGGGGTTGATCTTCGAACGGTTCGACCAGTGGCTGTTCGGGCAATGGCTGCCGTCCGCTCCGCGCGAGCGCATCCTGATCGGCTCATCGATCGGCGCCTGGCGCATGGCGGCCGCCTGCCAGGCCGATCCGGCCGCCGCCTTTCGGCGCTTGGCCGATCTGTATTGCGGGCAGCGCTATCCGCACAAGCCCTCGCCGCAATACGTCTCGCAGGTTTCGCGCGACTTCGTAGCCGGCCTGATGTCCGGCCACGAACAGGCGGTACT
>DATLGF010000446.1:0-11424 GCA_035540575.1 Noviherbaspirillum sp. | reverse complement strand
GCTCAAGCCGCTGGAAAGCCTGCTGGAACAGAAGACCCGCCTGCAGAAGCTGGCCGGCGAGGCCGGCGCCGACATCGCCGACGTGGCCGCCGAGCTGGAGCAGAAGGAAGGCGAATACATGCGTCTGCGCCAGCAGCGCGACGAACTCGCCGCCCGCATCAGCGCCGACCGCGCCGCCATCGCCGCGCTGGAAAGCAAATCCGCCCTGCCCGAGCCGGAAAACGTGCGCGCGATGCGCCGCGCGCTGCTGGACGCGAAGATCGACCATGTCATGCTGCCCGATATCGTCGAAGTGACCGACACCAAGTGGCAAGGGGCGGTCGAAGGCATGCTGCGCAGCTACACCTCGGTCGTCCTGCTCGAAAACGCGAAGGATGCAGCCGCCGCTTATCGCATCGCCGAAAAGGAACGCTACGGCCACTTCATCGTTTCCGACCGCGTGCGCGCGCCGGAAGTGAAGGACCAGAGCCTGCTCGCCGCCGTGCGCTTCACCGACAAGGCGCCCGGCTGGCTGATCGAACAACTCGCGCGCGTGACGCGGGTGGAATCGGTCGAGGCCGGCGCGAAGCTCGGCAACACCGAAGAATGGATCACCCCTGAGGCCTACCACCGCGAACGCCGCGGCGGACGCTCGCTGTTCGTCGAAGCCTCGCGCTACCGCTTCGGCGATGCCGGCCGTGTGCAACGCATCGCCGCGCTGCAAGCCTCGCTGCCGCGCCTGGAAACGCAGGAAGACCAGCTCACGCTCAAGATCAGCAAGCTCGCCGGTGAAGTCAGCAGTCTGAAATCGCGCATCGCGGGTGTGGATGCAGCAAAGGAATTGGTCGCGCGCCAGCCGGAGTTCGAAGAAGCCACGCTCGCCGCCGCGCCGCTCAAAGCCGCGCGCACGGAAGTCGGCACCCGCCTCGGCGAACTGTTTCCGCTCACGAAGAAAGCCACCGAAGACCGCACAATTGCCGACAGCAACTGGCAGAACGCCAAGCGTGCGCTGGCCGACGCCGAATCGCATATGCGCGTGGCCCACAAGCGCTACGAAGCCGAGCGCGCCGAACATGCGGTACGTCTGGCCGAGATCCGCAAGACCTGGCGTCACCTGCCGCTCGCCTGGCGCCGCCTCGCGCGCCGGCAGGAACTGGTGGCTGAATACCAGAACGCCCACCAGGTCGAACTCCGCCTGAAGCACCTGGCCGTCGATCTTGCCCGCGACGACTGGGAAACGGATTCCACGGTGGTTGACCAGCACACCCGCCTCACCGCCCTGCTGCAAGGCCGCCAGGCGGAAACCGAGGAACGCCGCTACCAGAACAACCGCGCGATCGAAGCTACCACTAACGCGCGCGGCGCCTACATCGAACGGCTGCGCTACACGATCAAGACCTACAGCAAGAACATCAAGGAGCTGGGCGAACTGGCCGGCATCGAAGTCCACACCGACCCGGTGCGCCTGGAAAACGACGACGTCCAGCTAGCCCAGGCCGGCCTGCACGTACGCTTCAAGTTCGACGGCAAGGGCCCGATCGGCCTGAACGACGGAGAGGCATCCGGCGGCCAGCAGGTGATGAAGTCGCTGATCCTGTTGATCGGCCTGTTGAAGAGCGACGACGGCTCAGGCGGCTTCGTCTTCATCGACGAACCCTTCGCCCACCTGGACATCCGCAACATCCAGCTGGTTGGCGAATTCCTGAAGAACACCGACGCGCAATACCTGATGACGACGCCGCTCACGCACAACACCGACGTCTACGATCCTTCGGAGCTGACGCTCATCACGAGCAAGAAGAAGAAGGAGGAGAAGTGGGCGCAGCCGATCTTTGTGTTGCAGAGGCGGGTTGAGAAGGTGGCGTGATGCCGGACTTATGGATCAGACCCGAGCAGCCCGCGGACGCGGCGGACATTGAGGCCGTCATCGCCGCCGCTTTCCAGAACGCCCCGCATACCAGCCGCACTGAACAGTTCATCGTCAACGCATTGCGGAAGGCCGGACAGCTCACGGTCTCGCTGGTTGCGGAGGACGACAGCGGCATCGTCGGTCATGTCGCCGTTTCGCCGGTGACGATTTCGGACGGCAGTACCGGGTGGTACGGGCTCGGTCCCGTCGCGGTCCTGCCGGAGCGCCAGGATCAAGGAATCGGCAAGCAACTGATGGACGCCGCTCTGGGTGCGCTGCGCACCGCCGGCGCGCACGGTTGTGTGGTTCTTGGCGACCCGGCCTACTACCGGCGATTCGGTTTCAAGGCCGAGCCCAACCTGGTTTTACCGGATGTGCCCGTCGAATATTTCCAGGCAATTGCTTTTGGCAATGCTGTGCCCCGAGGCACGGTCACGTATGACCAGGCGTTTAGTGCATTGGCCTGAAATATGGCTGGCATCGGCCACGCATGCCGCAAGAGCATGATCCTTGGCGGCGCGGCGTTTCGTACGGTGAACAAGACGTCACATGCGGCGGTCGCGAAACATAATCTCCGCATGAATAGCGGAGATGACGCTTATACCTGGCAGGACGCCGACTGGCCGAATTGGCACTACGCGACCTCAATGATCTGCTGGCACGCGGGGTGCTGAAGAAGTCTGATGCGGGCGGCAGAAGTACCAGTTACGAACTGAACGATTTGTCTGACAATGGCGGGCCAGGACGTTCGATACAGCTTTTGAAGGAGTGTTGGATGAGTGTATTCACCAAGCCCGTGTTCGACGGCACGGTGATATTCGACGGCCAGGAGCTCTTCAAAGGGCAAGGCGCGGCGAAGCAGTGGGCTCAGCAGGTCGGCAACGAATTGGGTATTCCCGTCGAAGCGCGCAAGATCGGCACGGGCTGGGCATTGGTCGGCACCATCGATGGCGTCGAGACCGTGTGGGGTGTCTACGGTCAGCGGCTCAAGCGCATTTCTGCTTCAACGGACGAAGACTGACGCTTCCAGCTGCCACGCGAGCGCTTCAAGCCGGGAACTCGGGAATCGCACTGATTCAGCTTACAGCGCCCGCCCCAGCGGATGAGAGCGTGGTTTCGCAAAACAAAGCTTCGTGCTGCTCGAATCCGAGCACCGCGCAGGTTGCGGTGCGGACTGGCCAGGAAGGGCGTGTGATGATTATGTACACAAAGGCGTGTGCTCAAACCTCACAACTCCCTTTCCCAACCTTTTCGCTGCAAAGGAGCGCTCCTGCTTCTCGGCGCAACACGGCAGATTCGTCTAAATGCCTACAAGTCATCTGGCAGACACAAGTATCGGCAGCTACTCCGCCCTTGGCCTGTCAAAGTCAGCTTGAACGCTAGTTGTAGGGCGTCCCTGGCGTTGCAGGGCTGGGCGTCTGTCCGGGGCTCTGTCCGGGGCTCTGACCAGGGCTCTGACCAGGGCTCTGACCAGGGCTCTGGCCGGGGCCGTCACCAGGACTCTGATCTGGCACCTCACCGCGAATCTCGCCGCGCAGCTCACCGGCTGGAAATTTCTTGGTGTGCACATTGACGTAGCTGGTCCCGGATGTGAGCGCAGCAACAAGTGCACTGAAATCTCCCGCTTCGACATTTTGCGGCTCTATTCCGACAACGCCATCGGCAGTGATCGAGCCGCTTACCGTTCCGCTAATCTCTGGGCATGCAGGTGTTCCCGGTGGGGATTCCGTCAGATTGGAACAGAGAAAAGCGATCACGCCGCCCGCCACACGCTCCTTACCGAAGTGAATATGGGCCTGCGTCACCGGCGTGGACAGGTCCGAATAGGAGAGCGTGTAATTGACGGTCCCTGCTTGTTGATCCAGCGTGAGATCAAGCGTGCCACTACCCGCAGTAAAGATTGCCAGGGGAACCTCGTCGAATCCGGATAATTGCGTCGAGAATTCCTGCGCGTGGACGGAGCTGCCGCACAGACCTACAACCGCAGCAGCCAGGACGGTTTGAACGGTTCTTGCAGTATTCATGGCGAACCTCATTTTTTGATGTTGCAACCAATACCTTGATGAAATCTGGTGCCTGCCGGCGAGTGCGACTTGATACAGCCAGCGGGGATTAGATGCGGCGGCTGAAGATAGTGTGGACCATTGGATTCAATGGTTTGATCTGAACCAAGATGGCGCTTTCGCGCCCTTCCCTCGGCAAACAAAACACAAACTCGCGCACTGCATGCGATTGCGCCCGGGCAGCGATATCGACGAACTCGTGTGCTGATGCAAACAACAGTCATCAATGATCTCTCGCAGCTGATCAACGTCCACTATGCAAATCGCTTCCTGTGCGGCGACAGAGTTCGTCGGCACAGCGCTACCGAAAGGAATAATGGGGCAAGGAATCGAGTGCACCCCTGATCGACCCCGGCAAAACCGTGGCAGAACGGAACGATGGAAAGCTCGCCAGCAGTTTCTTGACGAATCCCTTGCCACCGCATGGTTCAGGAGCAGGCTGGTGATTGAGAACTGGCAGTAGCACTTCGATCGAGTGAGGCCAGATTCAAGTCCGAGTTACGACGCGCCAGAAGCGACCGGCATGAGGAAATGGGGGTTTATCAACTGGAGCTACCCCGAGCTTGCTTGATCCGATATAACTGCTCAGGTCAGAGGCCCCGCAGTTCGATTCGTGGAAGGCGCTGGCGGATCATCGGCCGCTGGGGATATGATGCACGCGCGGAAGCTTGTGTATGTGTAACTGCGAGGGCGCATGGAATGGTGCAGGCGGCTTGGAAACGTAAATGCATGATCTGCCCGCTGTGACAGGGAGGAACAAGGTTTGGATCGCTACGTCTATGAAGGACTGGTGGATCGGCTGGAAGCGCAGGCACTCAACAGTCCGGCCGCCTTTCGCAGCAAGGTCGTGTTGATCAGTGCGGCAGCGTACGTCGCTTTGTTTGTCGCGCTGGCGGCCATCGCTGTGGCCATTTACGCCGGAATTCAGTGGGCGTATGCCGGAAAGCGCGCCAGCCTGATCACCATTGCCTTGTTCGCCGTGACGATGGTGCCGGTGTTCTTTGCGGTGCTGCGCATGTTCTTCATGCGGCTGCCTCCACCACAGGGCAGACGCATCGGCCGCGAAGAAGCGCCGAAGCTCTTCGAAGTGCTCGACAAGATGCGCCGCAAGCTGAAGGGGCCGCCAATCCATCATGTGCTGATTGACGACGCATACAACGCCGCCATTGCGCAGATTCCGCGCTGGGGCATGTTTGGCGGGCACACCAGCTATCTGATCCTGGGTCTGCCTTATTTGCTCGGTGTGCCGCCAAAGGAAATGCTGGCCACTGTTGCGCACGAATACGGGCACCTGTGCGGCAACCACGGCAAGCTGTCCTCCTGGGTCTACCGCCAACGACGCACCTTTGGCGCCCTGTACGAGCAGGTCGACGCCAGCCGTGAAGACAACTGGGTCCACGGTTTGCTCGCCATGGCGCTAGACCGCTTCATGCCCTACTACAACGCCTATACCTTCGTGCTCTCGCGCCAGAACGAATATGAGGCGGACTTGACCGCGACAGACCTGGTCGGCGCCGAGGCCAACGCGTCCGGGCTGATTCGCGATGCGCTGCTCGGGCGCTGGATCCACGAGCAGTTCTGGTCGACCATCTTCAAGCAGGCGAATACAATCCCCCGCCCTGCCATCATGCCCTTCGCGTCCATGCGCACCGCGTTCAAGGCGAGCTACGAGCAATGGGCCACACGTGAACGACTCATGCAAGCCTGGCGCGAACAATCCGGACTGCACGACACCCACCCGTCTCTGCGCGATCGGGTCGAAGCCACCGGCCATGAAGCGGAATTGCCGGCGCCGCTGGAAGTGACGGCGGCAGAAGCATTGCTCGGCGCCGCCACGGCTCGACGCTTGATCGTGGAATTCGACCAGACATGGTGGAAAGCGGAGCAGAAGGAATGGGAGGCGCGCTATCGCTACGTGCAGCGCTCGCAGAAGCGACTGAGCGAATTGGCGCAGCATCAGCTGGACGCACTGGCCCTGCACGATCTGCAGGAACTTGCCTTGCTAAAGGCTGAGTTCGAGTCCCCGCTCGCCGCGAAGCCGGCGCTGGAGCATTTACTGAAGAAGCCCGGCGGACCATTCCCCAAGGCCTCGTACTACTATGGCCGCATCCTGCTCGGTGAAGACGACGATCGTGGACTGGAATACCTGGCGACGGCTGCGCGTGCTGACCGCAGCCTGACAGAGCGCGCGGCCGAGGCTGGTTACTACTACGAGCGCGACAAACGGGGGGAGGAAGCCGCCCGAGTGTGGTGGGAGAGTGTGGTTCCTCAGGAGGAAGCGGCGTAGAGCGCCTGGAGGGCATTGGACCGACTAAACTCGAGTTTATTCGCCCCGAGCTTATTCAAGCTTTGCGTCCGAAAACAGGATCTGCCCCATTACGAGATGACCTACGAAGAATTTCTGGACGAAGTTGCCACGCTTCTGACCGAGCTGTACGACTTGGCCGATGAAGAGGCAATCAAGATGGTGATGCGCGCGCAGGCGGCGGATTTTTTTACGCTGCACGATGATCTGCCGGAAATGCGCACGCAGGAACGCGCCGTGCAGGATGCGAGGACGATTTTCCGGCAACAGAAGAAGTCGAAGCCACAGGTGCCGCCGAAGCGCGCAACCAAGCCGAAAAAGTAACAACCCCGCACGGGCCAGCGCCGTTCATGTAAGCGGATGATCTTGCCGGGCCCCTCGGCGGGCCGCCGAGGGGCGCGACAAACAAGCGCTTGAAGGCAAGGTCGCATTCCTCCGGATCGTGCGACGGCCTTGTACAGGGGCGTCTCGCGTCAGTCGGAGCCTGGCAGTGCGTGGCTCAGGAAGAAGCGAACCATTTCGCGGGAGGCGTCCGGCGCGCCGGGATCGGTGTAAGACCCCTTTTTGCTCCCGCCTGCCCATGCGTGGCCCGCACCGTGCACGGTCCATTTTTCTGCATACGCCCTGCCCTGCGCGTCGCGATGAACGGCGCGCGTGTAGCGCCGCCCTCTTGCCATGCCGACCTCCACGTTCGCTTTTGCGCACGCCGGGTCTCCCGCTGCTATGCATTGCTCCAGAACCTTGTCGCCGTTGGACCCGTGCACAGTGCGATCGCGATCGCCATGAAAGACGATGACGGGGATGGTGTGTCCGAGCGTGGCGGGAGGATGTGCGGTGGCAGCGCGCGACGATGCTTTTCCCTTGCCGCCTTTCATTGCTGCGAATGCGGAGACGACATCGCGCGCGACGCCGAGCGGCAAGCCGGAATGGACGCCAATAGCGGCATACAGGTCCGGATAACGCGCGCCGAGTACGGCTGCCATGGCACCGCCCGCTGAAAGACCGGCAACGTAGATGCGCCGTTCGTCAACCTGGTACTCGCGCACGACCTTGCGCGTGATGTCCGCAATCAGCGAGGGCTCGCCGCGGTCGCGCGCCTGATGTGTGGGCTGGAACCAGTTCCAGCAGTTGGATGTATTGGCGTTTTTGCTCTGGGCCGGGTAGACGACAAGGAAGTTCTGTTCGTCGGCGAGTATGTTCATGCCGGTCCCGGCGGCGAAATCGTCAGGGTCCTGGGTGCAGCCGTGAAGCATGACGATCAGCGGCAGCGGCTGGCCGACATAACCGCGCGGGACGTACAGCTTGTATTCGCGCGTGCCGGCTGAATTGCTGCATGCGCCAGACAGAAAACGGCCACTGCCTGCACTGTCTGCACTGTCAGAACCGACACTGCCCGATTCTGTACTTTCCATTTCTCTGAATTCGACATCCTGCACGGCATCGGCTGCCTGACGGCGGATGCTGTCGAACCAGGCGTCCGTGCGTGCAGCGCCGGCATCGGATGTGCTCGGCAGCGGCGTGGCATCCTCGGCCGGCTCTGCGCCCCTCCCGCCTTGCGCAGGCTGATTCGGTCTGCCAGCAGGCCCGGAGTGCGCGTTCAAGGCGCGCTGGATGGCGGCGGTCGCGGCCATCGGGCCTTCGCTCTCGAGCAAAATGGTGGCTTCGCGCATTTGCGCGAGAAAGCGTTCGTTGAGTTTCATGAAATTCCTTAGTGAATTCGTCCGGCCAGGGCGGCCTTGACGGTGGGGCTGGCTTGCAAGACGCCCAGCACGGTGATGGAGTCGATGGCGGCAACGGCCAGCTCGGGAGTGACATCGGTCGCGATGCTGGCAAGACCTAATACCTGGATCTGCAGCTTTGTGCCGGCATCGCGCGCGGCTTCGAGTTCGCTCCGCGTGAAGTGCTGCAACCCCAGCACCAGCCGCTTGCGCGCCACAGTCTGGCGGATGACATCCGCGTGCACCTGCAACTGGTTCCGAATTGCAGTTCGTATCAGATCCGTGCGATTGGAATAAAACCCTTCCTGCACGAGCAGATCAATGTGGCCAAGGTCGACAGGCCCGAGGTTGATCGTGATTTTTTCAGTCTCGGCAACCTTGAGCCGGGCTTCCTGGGGTGCGTTCATTTCGTGCCTCCTGCCTTGTGAGACACGCCGAGCACCATCCGGTTCCCATCCATCTGGATGGTGGACAGCCCTGGAAGGATTTTTTTTACAGGAGCATCATGCCCCGGATCATTCAAATTTCTCCGCGACAACGCGCTTCGCGACAGCGACAAAGGATGTCAGCAGCGCCGAAGGATGCGGCCGCGTCCAGGCGAGATACGCCTGACTTTGCAGGCGTTTTTCCCGCAGCGGCCTGTAGACCACGTTGTCGACGCGCACCCGCTGCACCGAGGCGGGAACGAAGGCGAGACCGACGCCGGCGCTGACAAGGCCGAGCGCGGTGTAAACCTGCCCCACTTCGAGAAAGTCTCCCGGCACGATGCCAGCCGCGGCACATGCCTGGGTGATGGCGGCGCAGTAGTCGGGCGCCAGCGTCTGGGTGTAGTTGATGAGCCGCTCGCCCGCGCACTCCTTTAACGACACGACTTCCTGCTGCGCGAAGCGGTGATCGCGCGGCACGGCGAGTACGAAGGGTTCCTTCAGCAGTAGTTCGGTGGACACCTCTCCCAAGTCGACGGCCGGGCGCACGAAGGCGATATCGGTGTCGCCACGCTGCAAGGCCTTGACCTGCTCGACCACCGGATACCAGCGCAACTGCACATCGACTTCCGGAAAGCGCTTCTGGAAGGCATGCAGAATCGGCGGCAGCAGCGTGTAGGCGGTCTGCTCGAAGAAGCCGACGGCGATCTTTCCGGTCTGTCCGCGTTGTGCCCGCTGCGTTTCCACGATGGCGGAATCGGCGGCGGCAAGCACCTGGCGCGCCTTGTCCAGGAAGACCTGGCCGGCGTCGGTCAGCTCGATGCGTCGCTTGGTTCGATGCAGAAGGGTCACGCCCAGTTCTTCTTCCAGCTCCCTGATCTGCCGGCTGAGTGGCGGCTGCGCGATGTGCAGCCGGCTCGCAGCGCGGGTGAAGTGCAGCTCTTCCGCTACCGCAATGAAGTAGCGCAGGTGACGCATGTCCATTTGATACCCGATTGGTATGAATATCGAACCAATTATATATTTTACGGATAGTTGTCCGATGCCTAAGATGAAACGGAATGGCGGGAGTCGCGCCCGGCGCGGGGACCGCTCGAGGAGACACGGGAGTTCCTCTCCCGTCCACAACAAAGGAGAGCGCCATGCGGCTGACGAAAGACCAGCTCGAGACTTACGAACGCGACGGCTTCCTGGTCATGCCAGGGCTGTTTTCGATGCAGGAAGTGGATGCGATGAAGGCCGAGCTTGCCCGCATCCAGCAGATCGATACCGACCATCTCGTGCGCGAGCGCAGCGGCGGTGTCGCGAAGACGATCTACCGCGTACATGAAGACAACGGACCGACGGCCTCGCCGGTCTTCCACGCAGCTTCGCGCTGCCCGCGCATGCTGGAGCCGGCGCAGGACGTGCTCGGCGACGATGCGCTATACATCTATCACACCAAGTGCAACCTGAAGACCGCGATCGACGGCTCAGTGTGGCAGTGGCACCAGGACTACGGCACCTGGCGCAAGGATGGCGTGCCGGAGCCGAACCTGAGCACCGCGCTCATCATGCTGGACGAGCCGACGCAGCTCAACGGTTGCCTCTACTTCATCCCCGGCAGCCACAAGGAAGGCAACCTTGAGCCGCAGTTCGATGAAGCGACCGGCTATAAATTCTGGGTGGTGCCGAAGCAGCAGATGCTCTCCATCATGGAGCGCAGCCCGGAACCGGTGCCGATCACCGGCAAGCCGGGCACGGTGGTGTTCTTCCATCCGAACATCCTGCACGCATCCGGCCACAACCTTTCGCAGGACGACCGCTGGGCTATCTACATCGTCTACAACCCGGTCGTGAACCGCCCGCACGAGGTGCCCAATCCGCGTCCGGACTACGTGCGTTCGACGAACTTCTCGCCACTGGCTGCAGGACCGGACGACATCCTGGGCCGGCAGGCAGCAGTCTCGGAGGTGACGGCATGAATGCGATCACCGACCTGAAGGCAATGCCGATTGAAGTGCCCCCGCATCGCCCCGTGCTCAACGAGGCGCAGTTGAACGAATACCGCGAAACCGGCTTTCTCACGCTGCGAGGCATCTTCGGCCAGGACCTGCTGCAGCGCCTGACCGAAGCGACCGAGCGGCTGTACAAGGAAGGCAGCGCCCTGCAAGCAAAGACCCGGCATTTCGACCTGGAAGAGGCGCACCGGCCGGACAACCCGCGCATCCGGCGCATCTCCAGCCCGACCGAACTCGACCCGGCATTCATCGAGGTCGCCTTCCATTCGGTGCTGGGAGACATCGCCGCCGACTTGGTGGGCGGGCCGGTGAAGTTCTACCACTCCAAGGTCAACTTCAAGCTACCGAACGGCGGCGCCGAAATCGGCTGGCACCAGGACTGGCCGGTGTTCCCGCATACGAACACCAACCTGGTGGCGTTGAGCGTGCCGCTCAACCCTTCCCGCTCCGGCAACGGCTGCCTGCAGACGATACCCGGCAGCCACAAGCAGGGCCCGCGCAGCCACTGGGCCGACGGCAAGTACATGCTGAACTGCAATCACACCATGCGTGAAGCCGACTTTGCGCTGTCCGAGGATAGCGAGCTCGACCCCGGCGACATCGTTGCGCACCATGGCCTGGTGGTGCACGGCTCGGGCGCCAACTTGTCCGACCAGATCCGCACCACTTACATCATCCAGTACGCCGCCGCCGATGCCTTCGCCTATACGGCGCCGGTGATCGACAGTTGCCATCGCAACCGGATGGTGCGTGGAGAACCGGCGCGGTTTGCGCGCGTCGAGGCGGGTGTGATCGAGCTGCCGCCGGATTTCAGCAACGGGTATTCGTCTATTTATTCGTTGCAGGAGAAAAGATAGGGGTCGACAACCGCATGATCCCCTTAATTCCTGCTACTTGAAATAATCCTGCAGACTCTTCATCACGAATGTTTCCGCATTCGCCTTGGCGTCAACATCGGCCTTCGTCCACGTTCCGTCGAGGGTCCGCGCGTTGTCAAAGCTGTGTTGTGCGTCTGGGTACACCAC
>DATLGF010000445.1:0-2765 GCA_035540575.1 Noviherbaspirillum sp. | reverse complement strand
GCCTGAACTGAAGGGGCTGGAGCCGGGTTTGCGCGGCTTCCATGTCCATGAGAAGCCGAGCTGCCAGCCGGCTGAAGACGAGGGGCAGGTCAAGGCGGCCCAGGCTGCGGGCGGGCATTACGATCCCCACGGCGCCGGCCGCCACGGCACTCCGTGGGGCGACGGCCATCTCGGCGACCTGCCGGCGCTGTACGTGAGTCCGGACGGCGGCGCCACGCATCCGGTGCTCGCGCCGCGTCTGAGGATGGAAAACGTCACCGGACGCGCATTGATGGTGCATGCCGGCGGCGACAATTACGCCGATCATCCGGAGCCGATGGGCGGCGGCGGCGAGCGGGTGGCGTGCGGGGTGATTCGTTAGGTTCGCATCAACCCTGTTCATCAGCGCCCGCGCCCGAGTCCAGATACGCGTCGATCAACGCGGCGCCGGCATGCTCCAGTTCGAGATTCGGCCCTTGCGTGCCGAGCACGTGGCTGTTGGCCAGCGCGCCGTCGATCAGCAACACCAGCGCATCGGCCAGCCGTTCAGGTTCCTTCGCGCCGGCATCCACCGACAGCTGAAGCAGGCGCCGGCGCAACTCGGACTTGTGCTGATGGCAGGCGCGGCATGGAGGTGCTCGGCAAGGACAGGGACTTGCTGAAGGAGCGCGTGGCGGCGCCACTGGTGTCATGGCGTTCCGATGCGCATCCGAGGGATCGGTTTTCCGGCGAAAGCCCGGACCAGCGGCGCTCAGCGCGTGGCGCTAGAGTCGTGCGGCCCCGGCTTGCGCCGGGGCGACCACGGAATGACGAGCCATCAGTGCCATGGGTGATATCTGCCGCAGCCCGCTTCGGGCCGCCATCACCCCCTCTTCATCGACCGCACCGCCGCCTTCGCTTCCTCGCCCTCCGGAATCGGCCGCCCGCCATCGCGCCATTTCACCGCTTCGGCAAAGCCGTTCTGTTCCGCATAGGCCTTGAACCACATGCCTTCCGGGCTGTGCCGCGTGATGCCGTCGAACAGGGTCGCGACCATCTGGGTGTTTTCGATGCCCATCGTGTTGTACGCCTGGTTGATCATCAGCTTCTGCATCATCAGCTGGTTCTTCGGCACGCCCGCCATGCGCTCGGCCAGCGCATTGACGGCAGTGTCGAGTTCGCCGGGTGGCACCGCGTCGGCCACCAGGCCCCATTCCTTCGCGGTGCGCCCGTCTATCGTGTCGCCGGTCAGCAACATGCGCTTGCTGCGCATCGGGCCGAGCCGGTACACCCACATCGCGGTCGTCGGGCAGCCCCACACGCGCGTGGGCATGTAGCCGATGCGCGCGCCCTCTTCCATCACGACGAAGTCGCAGCACAGCGCAATGTCGGAGCCGCCGGCCACCGCGTACTGCTGCACGCGGCAGATGGTCGGCTTGTAGGAGCGCCACAGCGACATGAAATCCTCGGTGTAGCCCTTCATCAAGCGGTAATCGCGCATCGGGTCCCAGGGCATGTCTTCCTGGATCACCGAGTCGGGACCGCTCGTCTCGGCGAAATGCTTGAGGTCGTAGCCGGCGCAGAACGCGCGGCCCGCGCCCTGTAGCACGATCACGTGGACCTCGTCGTCATCGTTGGCCGCGTCGACCGCCGCGCGGATCTCGCGCGGCATCGCCTCGTTGATCGCGTTCAGGCGCTCGGGGCGGTTCAGGGTAATGCGAGCAATCCGCGGATTGTTTGCATCCTTTTCATACAGCAGAGTGGTGAAGTGCATGGCGTCTCCTCGTGGGCGGTGAATTCATATTCACACTATCGTCTACGGTAGCAAGGAATCGCCCCGCTTGTGAAGCAGATTGACAACCGATGCCAATATTTATCGTTCGTCAACTGGCGCTGGCGGACCTACACTGCGCATTCGAAAAAGGAGCCGACCGTGTCCACCCCGAACCTGATGAGACTGTTGCTGCTTGGCGCGATCTGGGGCACCAGTTTCATGCTCATGCGCATCGCCGTGCCCGACCTCGGGCCGCTGATGACCACCTGCCTGCGCGCGCTGCTTGCGGCCGCGGCCTTGCTGCTGTTCGCGCGCGCGAGCAACATCCGCTTCGGCTGGCGCGAGAACGGCCGCACCTACCTGGTCATCGGCCTGTTCAACACCGCAATTCCGTTCGCGCTGTTCGCGTGGTCGGCGCTGCACATTCCGTCTGCCTACATGGCGACGATGAATTCGCTCGCGCCGATCTTCACCGGCCTGTTCGGCATCCTGCTGCTCTCTGAAAAGCTGACCGCGCAGCGCATGGCGGCCTGCGTGCTCGGCATGTCCGGCGTGGCGGTGCTGGTCGGCGTCGGCCCGACCGATGTGAGCCTGCATGTGGTGCTCGGCGTGCTGGCCAGCATGGGCGCGGCGGTCTGCTACGGCTTTGCCGCCACCTATACCCGGATGAAGGCGACCCGGCTGCCCTCGATGGCGGTGGCGACCGGCAGCCAGCTCGCCGCCGCGCTCGTGCTGCTGCCGCTGGCGCTGATCGACCTGCCGCATGCGCTGGCCGCGGCGAGTTTGCAGGCACTGGTCGCGGCCGTCGTCCTCGGCGTGATCTGCACCGGTCTCGCCTATGCGCTGTTCTTCCACCTGATCGCAACGGAAGGCGCCAACAAGGCGATCACCGTGACCTTCCTGGTGCCCGCCACCGCCTCGCTGTGGGCCTGGCTCTTCCTCGACGAGCCGATCACTGTGGGCACGGTCGCCGGCATCCTGACCGTGCTGGCCGCCACCGCTCTGGCGCTCGGGCTGGTCGGGCGTGCCGGCC
>DATLGF010000444.1:0-14107 GCA_035540575.1 Noviherbaspirillum sp. | reverse complement strand
ATGCAGCGAGGCCAGCGCACGTCGCCGCTCGAGACTGCTGGCGATCTGATGCGATACGAACTGCAGCAGGTCCTGGTCCGCTTGCGTGTAGCGGATCGACCCGGAATATGTCTGCACCGTCATCACGCCCAGCGTGCGGCCTTCACAGCGCAGCGGCACCCCGAGCCATGAGATCGGGCACAGGCCGTTGACCGCGAATTCACCTGCGGCGGCCAGGCGCGCGATGCCGGCCTGGTCGAGCAGGACCGGGGAACCGAGCCGCAACACGTATTCGGTCACGTTGTTGCCGAGCGGGCGGCTCGGGCTGGGTGGATCGTATTCGTTGACGTAGTACGGGAAGTGCAGCATGCGCCCGTCTTCGGAGAGCAGGGCGATGAAGAAGTTTTTCGCCAGCAGCAGCTCGCCCACCTCCTCATGGACGGCCTTGCAGAACGCTTCGATGCTGTCCGCCCGGCTCGCCAGTTCGGCGATCCGGTAAAGCGAGCGCTGCAGGCGCACCTGGCGCACCAGCTCGGCATTGGCTGCGGCCAGCTCGGCGGTGCGCGCCTGCACTGCGCTTTCGAGATCGGCGCGCGCCTGGCGGCGTTCCAGCGCAGTCAGTACATGGCTCGCGACGAACTCGAGCAGGGCCTGGTCGGCAGCGGTGAACAGATCGGCCTGGTCGTAGCTCTGCACGACGAGCACGCCGCGCACCTCGCCGCCATCGAGCATCGGCACGCCCAGCCAGTCTCGTGCATCGGCACCAAGAGCCTTGAGCCGTCCGCCGACCTGATCGGCAATCGCGTCCAGCGTGCCGCGCAGCGCCCTCCGTTCGCGGATCACATGCCAGGTGAGGCTGTGCTCCAGCGCCCTCATCGGGACCGCGGCGCGCTCCGGTGCGGGTGTGGCCACATCGACGAAATAGATGAAGCTGATCGTGTCCTGTGCCGCGTCATAGCGCGCTATGTACAAGTTCTGCGCGTACATGAGCCCAGCGACGATTTCATGCACGCGTCGCAGCACTTCCCGCATGTCGAGCTGGGAGCCGGCGAGGTCCGCAATGGCGAACAGCGCGCGCTGGACGCGTTCCGCGTGTTCGAGGTGCTGGATCCTTTGCGTGAGCCGAACAATCTCGGTTGTGCAGGCTGCCTCGTGCTGGAGGGGCGCGGCGTCGCTCAAGTCGAAATTTCCGTTGGGCAAGTAAGTTCCTGCCAGTCTACCGATTCCAAGGTCGCTGCGCATCTGCGCATGAGGGCAGCGTCGCGTCCGTGCCACTCACGCCGGCCCGGACGCGCGGCCGAGCCGTTCAGTCAGGTCCCGGCGCGCCGCTTACGTGCAGAGCCTGTCGCGAATGCGGTAGCCGTGGACAAGCCCCGGGGACCCATGCATTGCGGCAGCGTCAACGCATGTAGACCAGATCGCGCAGGAACAGCGACAGCGGCGGGAAGTAGGTCACGATCGCCAGGCAGCCGATGATCAGCAGCACGAACGGGATCAGCTTGGACACGATGTTGTCCAGCGGAATCTTCGCGACCGTGCAGGCGGCGAACAGGTTCACGCCGAACGGCGGCGTGATCATGCCGAGCGCGAGGTTGATGATCATGATCATGCCGAAGTGCACCGGGTCGACGCCGAACTGGATTGCCACCGGCACCAGGATGGGCGCGAGCACGATGATCGCCGCCGAGGTTTCGATGAACATGCCGATCACGAACAGCGCGGCATTCACGCCGAGCAGGAACAGCATCGGGTTTTCCAGCACCGTAGAGAGATACTGGCCGATCGCCGCCGGCACGCCGGCGCGCGTGATGATGAAGCTGAACAGGCCGGCATTGGCGATGATGAACATGATCACGGCCGACGAGATCACGGCCTTCTTCAGCACCTTGCCCAGGTCGGAGATCTTCGTTTCCCGGTAGATGAATACGCCGAGGACGAACGCGTAGCAGACGGCAACCGCCGAGGCTTCGGTCGGCGTGAAGATGCCGCCGTATATGCCGCCCAGGATGATCACCGGCATCAGGAGCGCCAGCCAGGCCTTCTTCGCGGCCACCAGCACCGGCATCTTGCCCTCGCGGTCGTTGCGCCCGTAGCCGTTCATCCGCGCATTGATGATCACGAAGGCCATCAGTGCCGCGGCGATCAGCACGCCGGGACCGAAGCCGGCGATGAACAGCTCGCCGATCGACACTTCGGCCGACACGCCGTACAGGATCAGCGGAATCGACGGCGGAATGATCACGCCCAGTTCCGCCGATGTCGCCTGCAGCGCGGCCGCGTAGTTGCGCGGATAGCCGTGCCGGATCAGGGCCGGCACCAGGATCGCGCCGATCGCGAAGGTGGTGGCGACCGAGGAGCCGGACACGGAGGCGAAGATCAGGCAGGTCAACACGCAGGTGGCCGCCAGCCCGCCCTGTACGCCGCCGACCAGCGATTTGGCGAAATCGACCAGGCGTTGCGAGATGCCGCCGGACTCCATCAGCGTGCCGGCGAGGATGAAGAACGGGATCGCGGCCAGCGGAAACTTGTTGATCGAGGTGAAGATCTCCTTGGCCAGCAGCAGCATGTTCGCGTTCGAGGCCTGGATGCCGACGATGCTGGCCAGGCCGATCGATACCGCGATCGATACCGACAGCGCGAAGCACACGATCATCGTGCCGATCATCGTTACAGTCATGATGTCCCTCTGTTCTTATTGGGCGTTGTCGAGCTCGCGCTGCTGCGGCTCGAAGAAATTGCAGACGATGCCGACGAGGGCGATGACCGAGCCGACCGGCAGCGCCAGGTAGGCCCAGAACATCGACACGTTCTCCAGTCCTGCCACCGTCTGCACGCTGCCGCGCTGCGCGTAATCCCAGCCGTACCAGATGATGAAGCCGAGCAGCGTGACGGTGGCGATCAGCACGATGAACTGCAGCACGCGGCGCATAAGCGGCGGCGCGACGCGCTGGACGAGGTCGATCGACACCATCGCGCCGACGCGGAAAGCCTCGGGAATGCCTAGGAAGACCATCCAGATCAGCGAGAAGCGGATGATCACCTCGGTCCACTCGGCCGGCTGCTGGAACACGAAGCGCATCAGGACCTGGAACACCCCGAGCGAGGCCGCCAGCGCAAGCAGCAGGCAGGCGATGCCGAGCGAAGTCATCGTGATGCCGCGGCCGATGGCGAGCAGGGCCGATGAGGTGGAGCTTTGTTTAACCGTGTAGGCAGGCTGCATGGTCGTGGGCGTTGGAGTGGGCGGAAGTCAGCGTGTTATCGCGTGCGTATCAAGTTCACATGAATCGTGGGGCGCCGTGCTCACGCGCTGCACGGTCCCCTCCCCCTTCCAGGGGGATGAGGTCGGGGTTTCGCAAAGCACCGCTTTGCGCCGACCGAATCGGAGCCGCTTGCAAGCGGCGACGTGGACGGGCTAGGGAGGGGGTGCGGAGCCCGAGCTAGCGTCGTCGCCTGATCGGACTCCGCACCCCTACGCGGGCCGCCCCATCCCAACCTTCCACCTCGCAGCTTGCAAGCTGCTCGGATTCGAGCGGCGCAGAGCATGCTCTGCGAAACCCCGCTCTCATCCCCCTGGAAGGGGGAAGGGGTCTTTCCGTGGCATTTGAAAAGGCAAGGGCAAGGGCGCACCGCACCCCTTTCACCCTTATTTGTAATTGCGGATCTTGTCCAGCTCGGCCTTGCCGAACTGCTTCTCGAAGTCCGCAAACACCGGCGTCAGCGCAGCCTGATACTTGGCCTTGTCGATGTTGTCCACCACGTTCATGCCCTTCGAACGCAGGTCCGCCACGGCGGTGCGCTCGTCGGCATCCACGCGGTCGCGGTTGGCCTTGGCGGCGACCTTTGCGGCTTCGAGGAAGGCTTCCTTGTCCGCCGGCGAGAGCTTGTCGAACGCGGCCTTGTTCATCAGGAACACGCCCGGGGAGTACACGTGGCCGGTCAGCGTCAGGTGCTTCTGCACTTGCTCGAACTTGTTGGCGACGATGACCGACAACGGGTTCTCCTGGCCGTCGACCGTGCCCTGCTGCAGCGCGGTGAACACTTCGGTGAAGGCCATCGGCGTCGGGATGATGCCGAAGCCCTTGTAGGCCTGGATGTGCACCGGGTTTTCCATCGTGCGCATCTTCAGGCCGCGCATGTCTTCCGGCGCGACGATAGAGCGGCGGTTGTTGGTCATGTGGCGGAAACCGTTCTCGCCCCAGGCCAGCGCCTTCATGCCCTTGGACTCGAACTTCTTCAGCATGTCCTGGCCGATCGGGCCGTCCAGCACGGCGCGCGCGTGGGCGTAGTCACGGAACAGGAACGGAATGTCGAGGATCTTCACTTCCGGGACGAAGTTCGGGATCGGGCCCGTCGAGGTCCAGGTCAGCTCCTGGGTGCCCAGCTGCACCGCTTCGACCGCCTCGCGCTCGGCGCCGAGCGATCCGCCGTAGAAGGTCTGGATCTTGTAGCGGCCGTTGGTGCGCTTTTCCACTTCACGCGCGAGCGTGTCGATCGCCACGCCCTGGTGGGAGTTCTGCGCGGTCGATACCGAGATGCGCATCACAGTCTGCGCGGACGCCGTCTGCATGAAGCCGGCGGACAGCCCGGCGATTGCAAGAGCAAGGGCACTGATGCGGATGGTTTTCATTGTTGGTCTCCTCAGTTTTTTCCAACGGGGTTGTTGACTGCTGCTCGCGCAGCGGTTTGGCACTGCTCGGGGGTAAATCAAGCGTTCTTCATCCAGCCCAGTCCCTCGACCGTTCCCTTGGCCGGGCGGTATTCGCAGCCGAGCCAGCCGTCGTAGCCGAGGCTGTCGAGCAGCGCGAACAGGTAGGGGTAGCGGATCTCGCCGGTGTCGGGCTCATTGCGCTCGGGCACGCCGGCAATCTGAATGTGGCCGATATGCGGAAGCCAGCGCCGCAGTTTCATCGCGATGTCGCCTTCCATGATCTGCACATGGTAGAAGTCCATCTGCACCTTCAGGTTGGCGGCGCCGACTTCCTCGCGGATCGCGTGGGCGTCGGCCTGCAGGCTCAGGAAATAGCCGGGCATGTCGCGCGTGTTGATCGGCTCGATCAGCACCGTGATGCCATGCCTGGCGGCTTCCGCGCAGGCGGTCTTCAGATTGGCGATGAAGGTGGCGCGGCATTGCGCTTGGTCCGCGCCTTCCGGCACCAGGCCGGCCATCGCATGCAGGCGCGGGGTGCCGAGCGCGTTCGCATAGGCGATCGCCCGCTCCAGTCCGGCGCGGAATTCCTCTTCGCGCCCGGGCAGCGCCGCGATGCCGCGCTCGCCGCCCGCCCAGTCGCCGGGCGGCATGTTGAACAGCACGTTCTGCAAGCCATGTGCTTTCAGCCTTGCGGCAATCTCCTCGGCCGGGTAGTCGTAGGGGAACAGGTACTCGACGCCCTTGAAGCCGGCCTTCGCCGCCGCCTCGAAGCGGTCGAGGAAGGGCAGTTCGTTGAACAGCAGCGTGAGATTGGCGGCGAACTTCGGCACGGACGGTCCTTTCTTCATTGATCCAGCTGGAAAACCTGCCGCAGCTCGGCGATCTGTTCCTCGTCCAGCACGCGCGGATGATGGCCGCGCAGCAGCAGGAACAGCTTCGCGGTTTCCTCCAGTTCCTCTGTCGCATACATCGCCGCTTCCAGCGACTTGCCGGACACCACCGGGCCATGATTGGCGAGCAGCACCGCGCTGTGCCTGCCCGCGAGCCCGCGGATCGCATCGCCCAGCTTCGGGTCACCGGGGCGATGGTAGGGCACCAGCGGCAGGCGGCCGATCTTCATCACGAAGTAGGCGGTCAGCGGCGGAATGCAGTCGCACGGGTCCAGGCCGGACATGCAGGACACGGCGGCCGAGTGCGTCGAATGCAGGTGCACGATCGCGCCCGCGCTGCCGCGTTCCTCGTACATCGCGCGGTGCAGGAAGGCTTCCTTCGAAGGCGCGTCGCCGGAGATCAGCTTGCCGTTCCAGTCGAGCTTGGACAGCCGGGCCGGATCGAGCTTGCCGAGGCAGGCGTTGGTCGGCGTGAGCAGCCAGCCGTCGTCGGTGCGCACGCTGATGTTGCCGCTGCTGCCAGTGGCCAGTCCACGGTCATACAGCGACTTGCCGCATTCGCAGATCTGTTCGCGCAATGCGGATTCGTTCATGCCAGCAGCTCCCAGGCCTTGGTGAAGAAGTCGGTGCTGCCGAAGTTGCCGGACTTGAGCGCGAGCGCCAGCGGCTCGCCGCCCAGGGTCACGGTCCACGGCACGCCGGGGTCGATCTGCGGGCCGATGCGCAGGCCGTGCGCGCCGAGCGCGGTGACCACCGCGCCCGAGGTTTCGCCGCCGGCCACCAGCATCCGTCGCACGCCGCGCACAACCAGGCCTTCGGCGATCGCCGCCAGTGCCTCTTCGATCAGCGCTCCGGCGCGCTCGACGCCGAGCCGGGCCTGGGTCGCCTTCACGCTGTCGGGGCTGGCCGTCGCGTAGATCAGCGGCGGGCCGTCCTGCAGCTTCGATTGCGCCCATTCGAGCGCTTCGCCGACCACATCCTCGGCCGCGGCCAGGCGCAGCGGGTCGATCGCATAGGCGGCACCGCCTTGCTCGATGAAGTGCGCGACCTGCGCATTGGTCGCGACCGAGCAGCTGCCTGAAAGAATCGCGCGCAAACCCTGGGGGAAGGCGAGGGTGTCGGCGGCGGCGCCGTCGCCCAGCAGGCCGGCGGCGCGAAAGTTCTGCGGCAGGCCGAGCGCGATGCCGGAGCCGGCCGTCACCAGCGGCAGATCGGCGCAGGCCGCGCCGATGCGCATCAGGTCGTCGTTGCAAACCGCATCGACAATCGCGATGCCGGTGTCCTCGGCGCGCAGCGCCGCGATGCGTTGCCGGATCGCGACGGCGCCCGCTGCCACCGTTGCATGGTCGATCAGCCCGACCTTGCGACGCGTCTGCCGCTGCAGCACGCGCGCGAGGTTCGCATCGGTCATTGGTGTGAGCGGATGGTCGCGCATGCCGCTCTCCGAGAGCAGCACGTCGCCGACGAACAGATGGCCCTTGAAGATCGTGCGCTTGTTTTCGGGGAAGGCCGGGCACGCGATCGTGAAGTCGGTGCCGAGGGCATCCATCAGCGCATCGGTGACCGGGCCGATATTGCCGGCGTCGGTGGAATCGAAGGTCGAGCAGTACTTGAAATAGAACTGGCGGCAGCCGGCCTCGCGCAGGCGCTCCAGCGCGGCCAGCGATTCGTCGACCGCCTGGGCGGGGGCAGAGGTGCGCGACTTCAATGCGATCACCGCGGCATCGACATCATCCGGCAGCGGGCCCCGCGGCACGCCGATCATCTGCACGGTGCGCATGCCGGCGCGAACCAGCATGCCGGCCAGGTCGGTGGCTCCGGTGAAATCGTCAGCGATGCAGCCGAGCAGCAGGGGCATGGGTAATCCGTTCTTTCTTGCAGCGCTTCAGGCGCCGGTTTTTCTGGTGCGAGCCCGCGGAGCCGGAGCGCCGCGCGCGCTAAGGAAATCGGGGTCGGCATGACGGATACGGTGCGACGCCATTTCCATATGCCTGCGCGCCGCCGCCCGCGCCGCTTCCACGTCCTTGTTCACGATCGCCTCGTAGACCGCGCGGTGTTCGTCGAGCACCTGCCGGCGCGTTTCTTCCTGCCGGGCTTCCCAGGTGCGCGTGAGCTTGATCGTGCCCTTCAGGAACTGGCCGAGAAAATCCCACAGCGCAAGGAAGTGCGGGTTGTTGGTCGCGCGTGCGATGCTGCGATGGAACTCGATATCCGCCGCCACGCCGTCGCCGCCGGCCGCCACGTCTTCGTCGATCGCGCGCAGGCATTTGCCAATTGCGCGCACCTGCTGCGGGGTCGCCCGCTCGGCCGCGAGCGCTGCGATCTCCGCTTCCAGTCCGCGCCGCAGCTCCGCCACCTGGAGCACTTGCTGGATCGAATCCATCACCCCGGGATCGATGCGAAACGGCGCATCCGGCCCCGCCTCGCGCACGAACACGCCGCTGCCCTGGCGCGATTCGACCAGACCTTCCGATTTCAGGCGCGATACCGCTTCGCGGATCACGGTGCGGCTGACGCCGAAATGCTGGGCCATCTCCGTCTCTGACGGCAGGCGCGATTTGGGCGGGTAGGCGCCGCCGCGAATCAGCTCCAGCAAGGCCTGCGTGACCCGGTCCGGCATCTTGGCCGGCGCGGCGAGCGGTTCAACTTGGAAGAGCGGCGCGTTGCTCACTGAGATATCCGTCTGGCTTATATGGAGATATGATATATGCTCATCATACAACTTGGTTCGGGAAGTCACAACCGGGTTTGGGTTGTTGTGAAGACGGCGCCCCTCCCGCGCGGGAACCCGGGAGATGCGCTGACGCCGGTGGAAAGTATGTAGCTGGGCTCCCGCCTGCGCGGGAGCGACAGAGTGAGGGGTGGCACGGTAAGGGAGTGTCGTCGCATCGCAAGCTGCGCTCCGGCACCCGCAAGAATTATTCACGCACTCGGAAACAGCGCGTGATCGAGTTTGACCATGCCGACTTGCGCGCCGCGCAAGCATGAAGAGAGGAAGAAGAATGGAAGTACTGATCACCGGCGGGGCCGGACTGCTGGGCGCGCGTCTGGCGCGCCAGCTTCTCGCGCGCGGCACGCTCGCCGACGCCAACGGCCGACAGACCGCGATCACGCGCATCACATTGCTCGACGTGGTGCCGGCGCAGGGCTTCGACGATCCGCGCATACGCGTGGTCACCGGCGACATCGCCGACGAGAAGGCAATTGCATCCGTGCTGACGCCGGACACGCAGTCGATCTTCCACCTCGCAGCCATCGTCAGCGGCCAGGCCGAAGCGGACTTCGATCTCGGCATGCGTATCAACTTCGATGCAACCCGCACCATCCTTGAGCGCGCGCGCCGCAACGGCAATCGCCCGCGCGTGGTGTTCACCAGCTCGGTCGCCGTATTCGGCGGCGAGCTGCCGGCGCGCGTGCCGGACGACCAGTTGCTGATGCCGCAAAGTTCATACGGCGCGCAGAAGGTGATGGGCGAGCTGCTGGTAAACGACTACAGCCGCAAGGGCTTCATCGACGGCCGCGCACTGCGCATGCCCACCGTATGCGTGCGTCCCGGCGCGCCGAACCGGGCGGCGTCGAGTTTTGCCAGCGGCATCATCCGTGAACCGCTCAACGGCATCGAGGCGGTGTGCCCGGTGGCGGCGGAGACGCCGATGTGGCTGCTCTCGCCGCGCTACGCGATTGAAAGCCTGGTTCACGGTCACGACATCGACGGCAGCCTGTTCGGTGCCAGCCGCGCGCTGAGCCTGCCGGGCCTGGCGACGACCGTAAAGGAGATGGTGGAGGCGCTCGGACGCGTGGCCGGCGGCGAAGCCGTCAAGCGTATCCGCTGGGAGCAGGACCCCGCCGTGATCCGCATCGTCAACTCCTGGCCCGGCAACTTCGATACGCAGCGCGCCAATGCGATGGGCTTCGGCCGTGATGCCGACTTCGACAGCATCGTGCGCGCCTACATCGAGGACGAGCTCGACAAGAAGCTCGCCGCTTGACGAAGCGATTCCGCGGTTCGAGCGGCGGGCTGCGCAGCTGCCGCAGAACAGCGACAGCAAGCGATGCCGAGCGGAAGCAGGCAGCAGGACACGGAACCGAATGACAGCACATCCGGTCAGGCGGATGGGTGAGGCGCAAGCTCCGAAGCAGTCCGGCAGGTGCGAGCGGCCTGTCCCTGTTGCCGTTTGCTCCGGAGAATCGCATGCGTGTGCATCACCTGAATTGCATCTCGTCCTGCCCGCTCGGCGGCAAACTGATGGACGGGCAGACTTCCACTGTTTTCGGGCGCGGCGGACTGTGCTGCCACTGCCTCTTGGTCGAGACCGAAGCGGGGCTGGTGCTGATCGATACCGGCTTCGGCCTGCGCGATGTCGCCGATCCGCGCGGACGTCTGAGCCATTTCTTCCTTGCGCTGCTAAGCCCGGATTTTCGCGAGGAGATGACGGCGGTGCGACAGATCGAGGCGCTGGGATTTTCCGCCACGGACGTGCGCCATATCGTGCTCACCCATCTCGATTTCGACCACGCGGGCGGGCTCGACGATTTTCCTGAAGCAACGGTGCACATGCTGCAGCAGGAACGCGACGATGCGCTGGCACAACGGTCGTGGCTGGACCGCCAGCGCTATCGCCCGCAGCAATGGTCGAGCCGCAAGCGCTGGAAGGTCTACCGGCTCGGCCGGGGGGAAGGGTGGTACGGCTTCGAATGCGTGCGCGACCTCGCCGGTGTTCCGCCGGAGATCCTCATGGTGCCGCTGCCCGGTCATACCTATGGGCATGCCGGTATTGCGGTTCGCCAGGCCGACCGTTGGCTGCTGCAGGCCGGCGATGCCTATTTCTTCCACCGCGAGATGAATTTATCGTCGCCGTGGTGCACCCCGGGCCTGCGTTTTTACCAGACGATGATGGAAATGGACCGGCGCGCCCGGCTGGCGAACCAGGATCGGCTGCGTGCGCTGCGCCGCTCGCGCGGCGGGGAGATCGAACTGTTCTGCGCGCACGACCCGTTCGAGTTTCGCCGGCTGGCCGGCCGTCCGATGTCCCTGCCTGCCGGCAAGTGAAACCGCCCGCCGAACTCCGCCTGTGCCCTCGCCTCTAAACTGTTTTTTCGCGGCATCGTTGCTGCGGGCGTGCGATGGCAACCAGGAGGCTGATCAATGATGCAGAAGCGAGCAATCGAGCGGGTCCTGCTGACCAACGACGACGGGATAGACGCGCCGGGCTTGCGCGCGCTCGAAGAGGTGGCCGCTTCGATTGCCGACGAGGTCTGGGTGGTTGCGCCCGAACATGACCGCAGCGGCACGTCGCACTCGATCAGCCTGCATGCGCCGTTGCGCGTGCACGATCTCGGCAACCGGCGCTACAGCGTCTCTGGCACGCCGGGAGACTGCGTGGTGATGGCCTTGCAGCACATCATGGCGGACGCGCGGCCCTCGCTGGTGCTATCAGGCATCAACCGGGGCGCGAACCTCGGCGTGGAGACCGTGTTCTCCGGCACCGTCGGCGCGGCGATGACCGGCCTGCTGCTCGGACTGCCTTCGATTGCGCTGAGCCAGGCCTTTACCGACCGCCAGGCGGTGCGCTGGGACACTGCGCGGGCCCTGGCCCCGGACGTGATCCGGCGGTTATGGGACGCCGGATGGAATGCGAACGCCTGCCTGAACGTGAACTTCCCGGATGTGCCCGCCGAAGAGGCCGGACCGGTCACGTTCACCCGCCAGGGCGCAGGGCTCGTGAAGAATATCGACGTGCTCGCGCGCACCGATCCGCGCGGCTTCACCTATTACTGGCTGCAGTTCAACCGCCAGCCGTACGAGGATGCGCCGGAGAGCGAAACCGCCGCTGTCGCCCGGGGGCGCGTGTCGGTCACGCCGCTGCAGTTCGAGCGGACCAATGACACGGCCTTCGCCGGACTTGAACAGGCCATGCCCCAGGGCTGAGGAAAGGCCATGCAGGGCGCGTTCAGCTTGCCTCCACCACGCAACGCGTGATCACGGGCGGTGTATCGCCGACATGAAAGGCGAGCTTGCGCTCGCGCAGCGCCACGTCGCCGGCCGTCACGCGGTCGAAGCGGCGCAGGTGCTCGGTCCAGGATTCGTCGACGATCTGCTCGACGAAGCGCCCCGGCACCGTCACATCACGCAGCAGCGACCATGACAGCGCACCCTGGCGCAGACGGCTGCGCCGGCTCTCCTGCATCAGTTCGCGGAATTCCGCGCTGCGCTGCGGATCGATCAGGTATTCGATCGTCACCACGATGTTGCCCGAGGGCGGCGGCGCTTCGGCAACCGGCGCCTTGAACTCGCGCGAGGGTGTCAGGTCTTCCTCGATGCTGCGGTCGACGATGATCCGGTAGGCCGCAAGCATCGCGGCCACGCCGGTCACTGCGGAGGCGATCAGCGCGGTATCGACATCGGTCATCGTCGCCACCTGTCCCCACGCGGCCGCGCCGGCGGCACTGCCGCCCATGATCGCCATCTGGTACATCGACATGCCGCGCGCCCGTACCCAGTCCGGCAGCGAGAGCTGGGCCGAGACGGACAGGGAATTGGCGGTCGAGATCCATGCCACGCCTGCTGCGAACATGCCGAACACGGCGATGGCGGTGTTCGGCGCCAGTGCCACCACGAGAATCGAGACCGACTGCAGCGTGGTGCCGCCGATGACGACGGTGTCGCGCGTCCAGGTGCGCCGCACGCGCGGCAGCAGCATTGCGGCGGCGATCGCGCCGGCGCCCATGGTCGCCAGCAGCAGCGTGAACGTCGCGGCGTCGCCTGCGCCGAGATCGCGCGCGACCAGCGGCAACAGCGCGAGCAGCGCGGTCGAATGGAAGAAGAAAATGAAGATGCGCAACAGAACCGCCTTGAGCCGCGTCGACTGACCGACGAACTGCAGGCCGACGCGGATGGCGCGCGTGAGCCGCTCGCGTCCGAGTGGGTGCGGCACATGCTCGCGACGCCAGCGCATGATCACGAACGCGCAGGCGATCGACAGCACCGCATTGAGCACGAACACCCAGGCGCTGCCCGCGGTGGCGATCAGCGCACCGGCCAGCAGCGGGCCGACGATGCGCGAGAGGTTCATCGCCACACCGTTCAGGGCCAGCGCGGACGGCAGTTGCGGTCGCGGCACCAGTTCCGGAACGATCGCCGCGAACACCGGCCAGCGCATTGCCAGGCCGATGCCGTTGGCAAATGTGAGCGCCAGCAGCAGACCCGGTGTCAGCACGCCTGCCAGGATAACCACCGAAAGAATGAGCGCGACGATCGCGACCCAGAACTGGGTCACGATGAAATAGCGCCGCCGGTCGAAGATGTCGGCCATCGCGCCGCTGGGCAGGCCGAGCAGGAATACCGGCAGCGTCGCCGCGGTCTGGACCAGCGCCACCCAGATCGGCACGCTGGTCAGCGAAGTCATGATCCAGGCGGCGGCCACATCGTTCATCCACATCGAGATGTTCGCAACGAGCCAGACCGTCCAGAGCATGCGGAATACCGGATGCTGGAGCGGGGCGAGGGCGGACAGGGACTCGGAGGCGGGTGGCTTGCGAATGGCGGGTTCGGACCTTGGTGGACTGGTCATTGCGATGAATGCGTGTGGTGCGGGTGTCGGCTGAATGTACATCAGCTTTGCCATGTTCGTACTGCGCGCTGTCGGGTAGGCAGTCGTCGGGCCGGTTGCTTTGACGCGTCGCAGCATGGCTGTTAAACTGCGCGCCTTCCTGAAGCAAACCTGTCCGATGTAAGACCACGCCTCCTCCAATCGACTCCCGCAGGGCTGATCACCGCCCGGGGGTCGGATCCACTCAGGCCTCTGCCGGCCTCGTCTTAGCCGTCTTCATATGTGGTGGACCGTTCTGCGTCCGTCGAAGGCGCATTGTTTCGCGCGCACGCTTCCCTGAAGCCGCGCCAGAACTTGAAAGAACAAGATGCTCCCCAACAAGATCCGTCAGGACTGGTTTTCCAATGTCCGCGGCGACCTGCTTTCCGGCCTGGTTGTCGCCCTCGCCCTCATCCCGGAGGCGATTGCCTTTTCCATCATCGCCGGCGTCGATCCCAAGGTTGGCCTGTACGCGTCGTTCTGCATAGCCGTCGTGATCGCCTTTGCGGGCGGCCGGCCGGGCATGATCTCGGCCGCCACAGGTGCAATGGCGTTGGTGATGGTCACGCTGGTGAAGGAACACGGTCTGCAATACCTGCTTGCCGCCACGCTGCTCACCGGTGTACTGCAAATCGCCGCCGGCGTGCTCAAGCTCGGCTCCCTGATGCGCTTCGTCTCCCGCTCGGTCGTGATCGGCTTCGTCAATGCCCTCGCGATCCTGATCTTCATGGCGCAGTTGCCGGAGCTGACGAATGTCAGCTGGACCGTCTACGCGATGACTGCCGCCGGACTCGCGATCATCTATCTGTTTCCGCGCATCACAAAGGCAGTCCCGTCGCCGCTGGTGTGCATCATGGTGCTGACCGCAGTATCGATGGCATTCGGACTCGACATCCGTACTGTCGGCGACATGGGCGAGCTGCCGGACAGCCTGCCGGTGTTTCTGCTGCCGGACGTGCCACTGAACTGGGAGACGCTGGCGATCATCCTCCCGTATTCGA
>DATLGF010000443.1:0-5790 GCA_035540575.1 Noviherbaspirillum sp. | reverse complement strand
ATCGAGCGGCTCGGCGTCGTCGGCCTTCATGCCGATGCACAGGCGCGCGCCCAGTCGCCGGGTGAACGGATTCGAATAACGCCCGCCGCCGTAGATCTGCAGCGCGAGGTCGAAGCGCGCCGCGCGCATGGTCTCGATGAAGCGCTCGAGCCGGGTCTGGTCGAACTCGGCGTCGACCGGCGCACCCACACCGGGGCAGGGCGGAATCACGGCAACTTCGTCGATCGGCCCCGGGCGGCCCGCGAGGAAATCCGCATGCCACTGCTTGCCAACATAGGTGATCCGTGCCTGCGGCCAGGTGGCCCGCAATGCGTGCAGGCAGGGCAGTGCATAGATGAAGTCGCCCACCGCGTTCGGCCGCACCACGACGATGCGGCGCATATCTTCCGGCGCCGAACTCATGAGGCTTCCGTGCTGAAGGCCGCGCCCACTTTGAGGATCATGGGTGCGTCGATCTCGCGCGTGGTCACCGTGGTCGGCAATTCCATGTGGTAGGCGCCGGAAGGAATGATCGCGCAGCCTCCGTGGCGCGCCATTACGCGCAGCTGCGCGAGCACGTCCTCGCCGCAATGCTCGTGCGGCAGTTCGCTCCAGAAATCGAAGCCGCCGGCCTCGCGCAGCTTTTCAGTGTCGAACAGCACGCAGCCGCCCACCCATGCGACCTTGTAGAGCCGGGTGTCGGCTTTCGTGAGGCCGAGCCTGGCTTGCAGATGGAACAGATTGGCGGCGCTGTGCAGGTGGTGACGCTCCCATTCGGGTCCGCCGGGCGTGACGGACTCCGGCTCCACCGGGTCCTCCCAGAATTCGATGATCTGCTGTTCGGGCCGGATGTCGTCGAGGAAGGACAGTCCGTGCAGCGCGCTGCCGACGAAGCCGCATTGTTCGAATTCGAGCATCTCGGCCATGCGCGCAATTGCATCGTTCTCAAGAATCACGTCGTCATCGAGGAACAGGCAGCGCGCCGCAGTGGCCTGCGCCAGCAGAAAGGCCCGCTGCTCGGCCATGCCGCGGCGCGGCAGATGGCGATGGGTTTCGACCTGGCGCCCGGTTGCGCGCAGCACGCGCAGCACCGCGGCCACTTCCGGCGTGTCGAACACGTCGTCGCGATCCGACTGGTCGGAAATCACGACACGCAGGCTGTGCCATGTCTGGCCCAGCAGCGAGGCGAGCGTAACCGCAAGCGCATATGCGCGATTGCAGGTGGGAATCAGTACGTCGATCGTTGAATGCTTGTGGGGATGCATGCAGACACCTCTTGTTGTACGGAAGAGAGTCTGCAAGCAGGAAGTGTGCACGGCGAAACGCCGGGCCCACCGGAAATGAGCGTCGTGCGAAAGCCGCGTTCACGATGAAGGCACCGTGAACGCTTTTTACACCGGAGGCAAGACGGACTCGCTAGCGTGCCTGCTCCAGCTGTGTGTGCATCGCGTCGAAGCCCTTTGCCGCTTCCTTCACTTCCGGCGTGAAATCATCGAACTCCTGCACCTGGCGGATCTCGATGATCTCGTTGTCCGACATCGGGCAGCGCTTGGCCCATTCGATCGCCTCCTCCCTGGAATTGACCCGGATCATCCAGTAGCCGCCGAGCACTTCCTTGGTTTCCGTGAATGGGCCGTCGGTGACCGTGGGCTTGCCGCCGGAAAAACTCACGCGCGCACCCATCGACGGCGGATGCAGACCATCCAGGGCCAGCAGCACGCCGGCTTCCTGAAGTGCCGTGTTGTACTTCATCATCGCCTCGACCTGCTTCGGATCAGGCATCGTGCCCGGGGCGGCGCTTTCGTACCCTTTTGGAATGACAAGCATCATGAAACGCATGGTGTGTTCTCCTCATTGCTGCGGCATCTCGGCCATGATCATCCAGTTCAGCCCGTAGCGGTCGGCGAGCATGCCGAAGCGCGGCGAGAAGAAGGTCTCGGCGGGTGGCATCTGGACCTGCCCCCCGTGGGCGAGCGCGTTGAATACGCGCTCGGCTTCGGCCGCACCGGCAACCGTCAGCGCAACCGAAAAACCGGCGAAGCTCGGCTTGCCGCTGCAGTCGCCGTCGGAGGCCATCAGCTCGGTATCCCCGATGCGCACGCTCGCGTGCATGATCTTGTCCTCCGCGCCGGGCGGCGTCATCGCCGGGTCCGGGCTTTCCTTGTAGCGCATCAGCGCCGTGATCTCGGCGCCGAGCACTTCCTGGTAGAACCGGATCGCCTCCTCGCAGCGGCCGTTGAAAAAGAGATAGGGCTGGATCTTCATGGGTTCTCCTTCTTTTCAGGGCGTGACGTCGAACATCGCCTTGCCAGTCGCGGGGTCGAACGGCGAGGAGAAATGCTCGTGGGCGATCAGCCAGCGGTCCTGTTCCCTGCGCAGGCCGAGCGAGGCGCGCATCCAGCTCGAGTGCGTCTCGCCCTTGTCGTCGGTGCCGCCGCAACGGCAGATGTAGTGCGCAAACGCGATCTGCTCGGCCGCCGTCACCCGCAGGTCGCGCAGCTCGAACTCAACCGGGCCGGGACACATCGCCATGCAGGCTTCCCAGTGCTTGCGATACGACTCGCGGTCGAGGAATTGCAGCTTGAGAATGGCGTCGAAGGCGACCACGTCCTGCGTATAGCTGGCAATGATGCGGTTTACATCCTTGGCCATGAAGGCGTCGGTCCATTCATTCATCAACGCGCGGATATCGGCCTCCGCCTGGGCGTTTCTGTTTTCGGTCAGCATGATGTTCTCCTCTGGGTTCGTTCATTCGTCCGGCTGCAGCGTGCGCACCGGACGCACTTCGACACTCCCCACTCGGGCGGCCGGAATCCCGGCCGCAATCTCCAGCGCCTGGTCGAGGTTGTCGGCCTCGACGAGATAAAACCCGGCCAGCTGCTCCCGCGTCTCGGCAAACGGGCCGTCGGTGATGCTCAGCTTGCCGCTGCGCACGCGCACCGTGGTGGCCGTATGCACCGGCTGCAGCGCCTCGGCGGCGATCATGCGGCCGCTGGCGTCGACGCGTTGCGCGTAGGCCATGCACTCCGCGTCTTTCGGGCTGTCGGGCAACGTATGCAGCTTGCTTTCCTCGCTGTAGACCAGGCACAGGTATTTCATCGGCATCTCCGGGTGCGTACTGTGTAATCGGTGGGTACTGTTTAATCGATCGCGGCGTGCCGGAATCGACATGGATCAGGGAAAAATCATTCAAGCACCGGACGCACTTCGATGGTGCCGAGCCGCGCCGGCGGAATCTTCTCGGCAATGCGCATGGCTTCGTTCAGGTCGCGCGCCTGCAGCAGGTAAAAACCGCCGAGCTGCTCGCGGGTTTCGGCAAAGGGGCCGTCGGTGACGGACGCCTTGCCGTTGCGCATGCGGATCGACGTCGCAGTGGCAACCGGCTGCAGCCGTTCAGCGGCAAGCAGCTGCCCGCTGCGTTCCAGCGCTGCGCAGTGCGCCCGGCATTCGGCATCGATCGCGTCCAGTTCGTGCTGGGGGATAGTCGCCAGCGCGCGCTCGTCGTTGTAGATCAGGCACAGGTATTTCATCGGCTTCTCCTCGTTTTCAGGGGCGGTTATGCACTTGTCGTACGAGGCCGGCCGGATTCGACACGCGAATGCCAAGGCATCACCAGAAAGAAAGGGATGACGTCGGCACGCCGCGGAGGCAGGTGCGCTAGCGGCCCTGCTGCAACGCTTCCAGCCGCCGCGCGAGAAAGCGCCGCTCGGGTTCCTGCTTCACCAGGTCGAGCGCGCGGGAAAACGACGCACATGCTTCCGCATCGCGGCCGAGCCGCCGGCACAATTCGGCACGTGCCGCATGCGCGAGGTGGTAATCCTGCAATGCGCCGCGCCCCAGGATCGCGTCGATCAGGACCAGCCCCGCCGCCGGGCCGTCGCGCATCGCCACCGCCACCGCCCGGTTCAGCTCGATCACCGGCGAAGGTGCGGCGCGCACCAGCACGTCATACAGACCGACGATCTGCGCCCAGTCGGTGGAGCCTGCGTCGGGCGCTTCCGCATGCACGGCGGCAATCGCAGCCTGCAGCGTATAGGGTCCAAAACGGCGCGTGCTCAACGCGCGCTCCACCAGCGCGCAGCCCTCGGCAATCTGCTCGCGGTTCCACAGGCTGCGGTCCTGGTGCTCGAGCAGAATCAGTTCGCCGTCCGCATTCGCGCGGGCCGCGCGGCGCGATTCCTGCAGCAGCATCAGCGCCAGCAGCCCTTGCGCTTCCGGGTCGGGCAGCAGATCGCACAGCAGGCGGCCGAGCCGGATGGCTTCGGCGGACAGGTCGTGGCGCGTCAGCGAGTCGCCGAACGATGCGGAGTAGCCTTCGTTGAACACCAGATAGATCACGCGCAGCACCGCGTCCAGCCGCTCGGACAGCTCGCTTGCCGCCGGCACCTCGTACGGAATGCGCGCATCGCGGATCTTCGCCTTCGCCCGCACGATG
This sequence comes from Noviherbaspirillum sp., assembly GCA_035540575.1. GTDB lineage: Bacteria > Pseudomonadota > Gammaproteobacteria > Burkholderiales > Burkholderiaceae_D > Noviherbaspirillum. The sequence continues at coordinate 1,376 of DATLGF010000443.1, read as the reverse complement.
CGCTGGGCCAGCGTGGCAGCCGGCACCAGGAAGGCGCGCGCGATTTCTTCGGTGGTCAGCCCGCACACCTCGCGCAGCGTCAGCGCGACCTGGGCGTCGGGCGCCAGGGCCGGGTGGCAGCAGGTGAACACCAGGCGCAGCCGGTCGTCCTCCACGCTCTCCTTGTCCCATGGCATCAACGGGTCGACAGCCGCAATCTGTTCGTGGCTTTCGTCAAGCGGATCGAAGCGGGCCTGCTTGCGGATGCCGTCGATCGCCTTGAAGCGGCCGGCCGATACCAGCCAGGCGCGCGGATTTTCCGGCATGCCGTCGCGCGGCCATTGCTCGAGTGCCGCGCGAAACGCCTCGTGCAGCGCTTCCTCGGCCAGGTCGAAATCCCTGAGCAGGCGGATCAGCGTGGCGAGCACGCGGCGGGACTCGGCCCGATAGACCGATTCCACTGTTGTCGCGATGGCGTCCGGTGGCAGGTGCATGGCTGCCCCGGCTAACGGCCAGGAGCGCGCCCGCGCCGTGCGCCGCAATGGGAGGGATCAGGCATGGTGTCTTTGCTCCTGGCTTGCTGTGGTGCCATATTGTCGTGCCGTCGGTGGCAGGATCGACAACGCAAAGCGGATTACAGCGCGGATTCCGCGCGGCGGCAAGGGCAGTGCAAAAGACGGGGACGGCGCTATTCGCCGCTGGTGAGTTCCGCCTCGGTCAGCGCGAACTGGCGTTCCTCTTCGTTGAGCGGGACCACCTCGACCTGCACGACGCCCTGTTCGATCATGTCCAGATTGCGCGCGGTGCGCGGGGAAAGGTCGATGATGCGCCCGTCTATGTAAGGGCCGCGGTCGCGGATCTGCACCACTTCGCTGCGTCCGTTTTCCAGGTTGGTAACCTTGACCCAGGTGCCCAGCGGCAAGGTGCGGCTGGCCGCATGATTGGACTCGGGATCGAACGGGGTGCCGTCGGCCATCGGGCGGCCGGTGAATTGCGGACCATAGTAGGAAGCCTTGCCCGTCTTCGGCTCCAGCTTGCCGTCGGCCGCGGTAGCGGGAAGCAGGGGGGCGGCAGCCAGTGCCAGCGCGGCGAGCAGTCCGCCACGCGTGAAACAGTCGGATCGGGTACTGTCCATTGCCTTCCTCCATTGCGGTCGGGAACGACCGTTGGATGAAATGCAAATTCGGGAGTTCGGCGCTCTGCGCTGCCTCAAGCAGGTCCGAGCCAGTTCACCTTCTCGAACTTCGTGTGGAAGCTTTCCGGCATCGGCACCACCTTCTTCGTCCTGAAGTTAAAGAAAACGAAGCCGGACTTGGCCATCGCGATCAGCGTGTTGTCGGCAGGGCGCGTGATGCGGAAGGTGATGTCGCCGCCGTACTTGTTGAAGTCCGTCACGC
>DATLGF010000442.1:0-7706 GCA_035540575.1 Noviherbaspirillum sp. | reverse complement strand
GCCGTCCAACGGCCGGCCGGCATGGGGGGCCTCCGGCTCCGCGCCGTGCACCTGCCGGCTTTTTCCATCCTGTTTCATGGCTCGCTCCTTTGCCTGTTTGGAGCGCTGCAGCCTTTGCAAGTTCGGCGCTGCTCAGTGCTTGAGGATGCGCTTGACGCCATTCTTCTTCAGCACGTCGCCCCACGACTCGATGTGATAGACCTCGCCGACGCGGGCGATTCCCACATGCAGTTCCTCGCGCAGCCGCATGATGTCGGCATCGATCGATTCGCGGTCGTGCCCGGTGAGGTCGGCGATGGCGGAGGCGGTCGGGCGCTCGAGCAAATCGACGGCGCAGAGAAGGACGAACAGGCGACGCACATCGTCCTGCGGATACTGGGGGACGCCAAACTGGTTCCTTGCATATTGCATGGCATACCTCGTGGTTGGAACGGGTTGCGAACTGAGAGACGCCAGCGTCATGCATTCCTGCGCGGCACTCGCCGGCCGTTTCTGCGGTTTGTACCGCTTGTACCCTTTGTGCCGTCTGCGTCGGCGCACCGTGTCAGCCGCATGTCGCCAGTGCCTCTATGGATGTTCCTCGAGCCGCCTGCGGAACGCCTCGGCCTGCTCTCGCCCCGTCTGCCGCGAGATGACGTGCAGCATCATCACTATCGCGAGGCTGCCTTCGATCCGGCCAAGCGCGCGCTCTGGACCCAGTCGGTCCCGGATGCGCAGCGTGCGTTCGGCCAGCGCCCGACAGGCATCGATGAGGGCCGTCTGTGCGCGTTGCGTCACGCCGACCCCGCCGGCATCGGCGACTTCACGCGGGCTGCGCGCATAGTAGGCCGCCAGTTCCGCCAGTCGCCGGCTGCGTGCGGGCGACAGCTTCAGCGCGGCGGCGAGCGCACCCGCGAGGGCGGATGCCGCATCGTCGCGTTCGCGCCGGTCAATCTGGGCCAGCGCAAAGCCGTGCGCCTGCAGCGACGTCACAAGCTTTTCGATGGCGTCGACGGCGCGCAGTTCTTCACGCAGTGCTTCGGCCTGTCGAACGGCCGGAGCGGAGCTTGGGGAGGGGGACGCCAGCCGGTCGGACAGCCATTGTTCGAAGCTTGGCGGTGCGTCGGGCCGGCTGCGCAGCCAGGCCATCGACATGCGCTTGTATTCGCCATTCAGGCGCAGGTGCTGGCCCTCGTCCAGCATCAGGGTGATTTCGGGCATCTTGATGGTTGTTACAGCATGGCGGCCTGGACACCCGCGCGGCCGGCGCGCGGGGCGTACAGACCGCAATGGTCGTTGTCGGTGAGATTCACGGCGGAATCGACCTCCCACATCTGCATCCGCTCGGCCGGGTAGGCGCGCAGCAGGACAAGCAGGGCCGCGGTCTGGGCATCGCGGGAGAGCCACAGCGGCCAGCTTTCCCGGTCCAGCACGACCGGCATCCGGTGGTGGATCGGTTCGATCAGCGCATTCGCCTTGGTCGTGACGACCGCGCATGTCTCGACCTGCTCGCCGCTGGCAGTTGTCGTGAGCTCCCACAGCCCGGCGAACGACATCGGCGCGCCGTCGGGCAGGCTCAGGTAGTACGGTCGCCTTGTCTTGCGGCCGGGATCGGTTCTCCACTCGTAGTAGCCGGAGGCCGGGATCAGGCAGCGGCGACTTTTGAACGCATGGCGGAACATCGGTTTCTCGGCCACCGATTCCGCCCGGGCATTGTGCAGCATCGGTGCGTTGCCCGCATCGTCGGCCCAGGAGGGAATGAAGCCCCAGCGCATCGTGGAAAAGATGCGGCTGCCTTCCATGTCCCTGAGGACATGAATCGTCTGACCGGGCGCGATGTTGAAGCGGGAGGTGAACTCGGGCATGCGCGCAGCCTCGTACCAGCGCTGGAGAAGCTCGGGAGGGTGATTCATGACGAAGCGTCCGCACATGTTTCAATTGTAGGACGGATACAGCAGAGCGGGAACCTTGAATTCCAGGCTTGAAGCTTGCTCAAACCCTCCACCGCCACAAGCGGCGGCAGTAGCGACAGGAAAAAGGAAAGCATGCCGGTAAAAACGTCGCGCGCCGTCGAGTGCGCGGCCGGTTCCCGCGGCCATTCCCGCGTGTGCTACCTCCGGGCACGGTTTTCGCTGACAACATCGTGAAGGAGAACGAACATGGATGTGCGCTTGAAGAAACTTTCCGAACAAACCATCGTGCTGACCGGAGCAACCAGCGGGATTGGACTGGTGACCGCGCGTGAAGCGGCGCGGCGCGGCGCGAAGCTGGTGCTGGTGGCGCGCAATGAAGATGCGTTGAAGCAGTTGCAGAAGGAATTGCAGGCCAAGGGCTGCGAGGCCATCTGCGTCGCGGCCGATGTGGCCAACGATCAGGAAATGCGCAGGGTGTCGCAGGCCGCCATCGACCGCTTCGGAGGCTTTGACACCTGGGTCAACAATGCAGGCGTGTCGATTTTCGGCCGCCTGGAGGATGTCCCGCTGGAGGACCAGCGCCGGCTGTTCGAAACGAATTTCTGGGGCGTGGTGCATGGATCGATGGTGGCCGTCGAACACCTGAAGCAGCGCGGCGGCGCGCTGATCAACATCGGCAGCGAAGTTTCGCTGCGCGCGGTGCCGCTCCAGGGGATGTATTCAGCATCCAAGCACGCGGTGAAGGGATTCACCGATTCGTTGCGTTCGGAACTGGAGGAGGTGAAGGCGCCGGTCTCGGTCACACTGGTCAAGCCGGCTGCCATCGACACGATGTTCCTCGAGCATGCGAAAAACGTCATGGACGTGGAGGCGCAACTGCCGCCGCCGGTGTATGCGCCGGAAGCGGTCGCTGAGGCGATCCTGCATGCGGCCGAGCACCCGCGCCGCGACATCTACGTCGGCGGCGCCTCGAAACTGGTTGCGACGGCATCCGCTGCCATGCCGCGCATGGTCGACCGGATCATGTCGCTGATCTACCGTCAGCAACGCTCGAACCGGCCGGTCAATCCGGCGCACCGTGACAGCCTCCATGCCCCTGGCCCCGACATGAAGGAGCGCGGCGGCCAGGAGCGCCACGTCTTCGAAACCAGCGCCTACACAAAGGCGAGCCTGCGCCCTCGGCTGGCGACCACGCTGGCGCTGGGCGCCGGACTGGCCGGCGTCGCCGCCGCCACGCTGCTGCGCAAGCGCCATCGCACCGCCTGATCAACATCAACCATGGGAGTACGCCGACATGTCAGCACTGAGTGAGGAGCAGATTCGCGAGATCAAGCGGATGCTCGACGAGCGCGAGCAGGAGTTGCGCGCGGATCTGGAGCGGGAATCCGGCCAGAAGCGTGAAGTGACCGACCACGCACCGGAAGTCCCGGACCCGGGCGATGCTTCTTTCGTAAGCCTCGCTCTCGACCTGGGCAATGCCGAGATGACGCGTGACTTCGTCGAGCTGCGCGCCATCGGCGCGGCGCGCGCGCGCATCGAGGACGGCAGCTACGGGGAGTGCTCGGTGTGCGGCGTCGAGATCCCGTACGCGCGGCTGCAGGTCCAGCCTACCGCCGAACGCTGCGCGCCATGCCAGGAAATCTTCGAGAGGACGCATGCCGACGTCGGACGGGGAGCCACGCTGTAGTCTGTTCCGGATCGACCGAAAGGCGGGTCTTGCACGTACAATCGCAGCATCGACACATGCCGCGAAAGGATCGACGATGGACGACGCGCTGCGTAGCCTGCTGATGAGGATGCCCAAGGCGGAGTTGCACATGCACATCGAAGGCTCGCTGGAGCCGGAGCTGATTTTCGCGCTGGCCGCGCGCAACCGGGTCACGCTCGCCTATCCGTCGATCGAGGCGCTGCGCAGCGCCTACGCGTTCACCGACCTGCAGTCCTTCCTCGACATCTACTACGCGGGCGCCTCGGTCCTGCTGCAGGAGCAGGATTTCTACGACATGACCTGGGCCTACCTGCAGCGCGCCCATGCCGACAACGTGCGCCATGCGGAGATTTTCTTCGATCCGCAGACCCATACCGAGCGCGGGGTGGCCTTCGCCACCGTGATCGACGGCATTCACCGCGCTCTGCGCGACGCGGAACAGCAGCTTGGCGTTTCCAGCGCGCTGATCATGTGTTTCCTGCGCCACCTCTCGGAGGAGGAGGCGTTCGCGACCCTGGAGCAGGCGCTCCCGCATCGTGACAAGTTCATCGGCGTGGGCCTGGATTCCTCCGAGCGGGGCCATCCGCCGGAGAAATTTGCGCGCGTTTACGCGCGCTGCCGCGAACTGGGCCTGCACCTGGTCGCGCATGCCGGGGAGGAAGGGCCGCCGGCCTACATCCGCTCGGCGCTCGATGTGCTGAAAGTGGAACGTGTCGACCATGGCGTGCGCTGCCTGGAGGATCCGGAGCTGACCGTGCGACTTGCGCGCGAGCGCGTGCCGCTGACCGTGTGTCCGCTGTCCAACGTGAAGCTGCGCGTGTTCGACCGTGCGGCGGACCACAATCTTGCCCGCCTGCTCGACGCCGGCCTTGCCGTCACCATCAACTCCGACGACCCGGCCTATTTCGGCGGCTACGTAAACGACAACTACATCCGGATGTTCGAAGTCCTTCCGCTGGGGCGCGAGCATGCGCGCACGCTGGCGCGCAACAGCTTCGCCGCCGCATTCCTGGGGCCCGAGCGCAAGGAGGCTTTCCTGGCCGAGGTCGACCGTTTCTTTGCGGAGGCGACGTAGGAACGCGCCATGAGACACTCCGCGCTGCCCGTTGTCCTGATCGTGCTTGGCGCTGTCTGGCTGCTCAACAGCCTGGACTGGCTGCCGGACGCGCACTGGCTGTGGATTCTCGGGCTGGCAGGCGCGGGCGTCGGCATTCTTTTGCTCGACGGCATCACGAAATCCTCCGTGGTCGCCGGTCCGCTGCTGATTCTTGCTGCCGTGATGAGCTTCGCGCGGCAATACCACGATCTCGGCTGGCGCTTCATCTTCCCGGTCATGCTGATCGCAGCCGGCCTGCTGATGCTGGTGGCGCGTTCCGGCGCGATTCCGCCGTCGCGCCAGCTCGAGCGCGGCGCCGGGAACGAAGGCGGAGGGCGCCATGGGTGACCTGACATCCGCGCTCGCGCTGGCCGGCGGGCTGGCCTGGGCCAGCGGCGTGCGCCTGTACATGACGCTGTTCATTGCCGGCTGGTTCGGCCGCGCAGGCTGGATAGAACTGCCGCCCGCGCTGCAGGTACTGGAGTCGCCATGGGTGATGGCCGTGACCGGCGCGCTGCTGCTGGTCGAGTTCCTGGCTGACAAGGTGCCTGGCGTGGACTCGGCCTGGGACGCGGTGCAGACCTTCATCCGCGTGCCGGCCGGCGCGATTCTCGGCGCGGCGGCGCTCGGCCACATGGCGCCCGAATGGGTTGCGGCCGCCGGTTTGCTGGGCGGCACTTTCGCGGCCGGCGCGCACGCGACCAAGGCGGGCAGCCGCGCGCTGATCAATACCTCTCCGGAACCGTTCAGCAACTGGGCGGCTTCGGTATCCGAGGACGTGGCCGTGGTTACGGCACTGTGGGTCGCGTTCTTCCATCCCTGGCTGTTGCTGGCCTTTCTCGTCTTTTTCTTCATCCTTGCCTTGTGGCTCCTGCCAAAGCTTTGGCGCGGGCTGCGCTGGCTCTTCAGAAAGTTGAGTGTCTGATGCTGTTGCAAGCATTGCGTATGACGCGCCGTGACTGGCGCGCCGGCGAGCTGCGTTTTTTGCTGCTGGCCCTGATCGTTGCCGTGTCGTCCCTGTCGTCGGTCGGCTTTTTCGTCGACCGCATGCGCGCCGGCCTGAATCGCGACGCCCATCAACTGCTGGGCGCGGATCTGGTGGTCAACGCCGACCAGCCGGTCTCGGCCCTGTGGCGCAACGAGGCAGAGCGGCGCGGACTGAACGTTTCCGACACCGTGACCTTCCCGAGCATGGCGATTGCCGGCGAAGGTGACGACTTCCAGAGCCAGCTCGTGTCGCTCAAGGCGGTCGGACCGGGTTATCCATTGCGGGGTGCATTACGCCTCGTCGCCCCGGACGGCGAGCGTGCTGCTGCCGGCATTCCGGCCGCGGGTACCGCCTGGGTCGACCCCGGGCTGCTCGGCGCACTGCAGATCGAGCCCGGCGCAGTGCTGCGGCTGGGCGACATGCGCTTTCGCGTCGCCGAGCAGATCTCGATCGAGCCGGACCGTGGCGCCGGCTTCCTCAGTTTTGCACCGCGCGTGATGATTGCGCTGCCCGATCTGGCCGCGACCAATCTGGTCCAGGACGGTTCGCGCGTCACCTACCGGCTGCTGGTGGCCGGCGAGCCTGCCGCCGTGCAGGACTTTCAGCGGTGGATAGAGACGCGCATCGACGAAGACAGGGTGCGCGGCGTGCGCCTCGAATCGCTGGAATCGGGCCGACCGGAAATGCGCGCCACGCTGGACCGCGCCGAACAGTTCCTGTCGCTGGTCGGGCTGCTGTCGGCGATGCTGGCCGCGGTGGCGATCGCAATGGCCGCGCGCCGCTTCATGCTGCGCCACCTCGACGCCTGCGCGATGCTGCGTTGCCTCGGCCTGACGCAGAACCAGGTGACGGCGCTGTACCTGATCGAATTCCTCGTCGTCGGCATTGCCGGCAGCGTGCTGGGGGCGGCGGTCGGCTATGCCGCGCATTTCGTGCTGATCAACGGCGTGGCGGCGCTGGTGCAGACCCAGCTGCCGGCGCCGTCGCTGCTGCCGGCCGTGCAGGGCGTGGCAACCGGACTGGTCCTGCTGATCGGATTCGCGCTCGCGCCGATCCTGCAGCTTCGCAACGTCCCGCACAACCGGGTCATCCGGCGTGAACAGGATGTTCCCCAGCCGCTCACGCTGGCAACCTACGTCCTGGGGGCGGTCGCCTTCGTTGGCCTGCTGCTGTGGCAGGCGGGGAACGTGCGGCTGGGCCTGCTGACCGCGGGCGGCTTCCTGGCCGGCTTCGCGGTGTTCGCGCTGGTCGGATGGCTGGCCGTGAAGTCGCTCGGATTCGTGCGCAACCGGCTGGATCATCCGTCCTGGCGCTTCGCGGTTACTGCGCTGCAGCGTCGCACCGGTGCGAGCGTGGTGCAGGTCGTGGCCCTGTCGCTCGGCCTGATGGCGTTGCTGTTGCTTACCGTCATCCGCAGCGACCTCGTGCACGCGTGGCGCGAATCGACGCCGCCGAACGCTCCAAACCGCTTCGTGATCAACATCCAGCCGGAGCAGCAGCGCGAAATCGCCGCACGCCTGGCGGGCCTGGGCGTGGAGAGCGACCTGCTGTACCCGATGATCCGGGGCCGGCTGGTCCAGTTGAACGATCGACCCATCGGACCCGAATCCTACGAGGAAGACCGCGCACAGCGGCTGGTCAACCGCGAATTCAACCTGTCCACGATGCTTGCGATTCCGTCGCAGAACCAGGTGGTCGCGGGACGCTGGTTCGACGACAGCCGCCCGGAAGCGTCGGTTGAGGAAGGGCTCGCCAGGACGCTCGGCATCAGTCTCGGCGACCGCATGCGTTTCGACATCGGCGGCCAGCAGGTGGAGGCCGAGGTGACCTCGCTGCGCCGGCTCGAGTGGGGCTCGATGCGGGTGAATTTCTTCGTGATCTTGAATCCGGCGCTGATGCAGGACATGCCGCATACCTGGATCACCGCCTTCCACCTGCCGGCGGGGCAGGAGGGCTTCGTCAATGCGCTCATGAGCGATTTCCCGAACCTGACCGTGGTCGACATCGGCAGCATCGTGCGCC
>DATLGF010000441.1:0-8324 GCA_035540575.1 Noviherbaspirillum sp. | reverse complement strand
GTAGATGTGTCGTCGCAGAACGGCGAGAATCCGCAGTCGTCTGTCGTGCCCAGCCGCTCCACCGGAATATAGCCGGCGGCTTCGAGCACGCGCTCGCAGACTTCCTCCGCGGTTTCGACGCGGGGGTCGAGCGGATCGATGACGCCGACAAAGATGCGCTGGTCCGGCTTCATGTGCTCGCGGACGATGCGCAGCACACGCGGCCGATCGGACTCGCGCGCCAGCGCGATGTAGAAACTGCCGACTTTCAGCTCGAACAGGCTGGGCAGCAGCTCCGCGTAATCGACGTCGGCGCTGTGTGTCGAATCGCAGTCGCCGCCCGGACAGGTATGTACGCCGATGCGCCGCCGCTCGTCAGGCGAGAAGCGGGACAGCGCGAGGTTGTTCAGGTAGATGAAGCTGTTGAGCAAGCCTCCCGAAGGATCGATCTTCATCGCCAGGCGCCCCTCGGTGAAATCGATCTGCACGCTATGCGCACCGAGTTCCAGGCAGCGCCGCACTTCGCGCTCATGCTCGCCCAGCAAGTCCTCGATGAACTGTTCGCGCGTGTAGCCGGGCACGCCCTCGGCCGGGTACATCAGGCTCAGCGCCGAAGGGGAGATGACCGCCTGCTTGAGCGGCATCGATGTGAGGCGCATCGCGTCTTCCAGATAAGCGTCCGCAGTGCGCTGATAGCGGAATGGACCGGCCGTCAGCCGCAGCATGCGGCGTTCATGGCCGGCGGCAAACGGAATGCGGAAGCCGTCCGGGGCCGTGTTCGGCGCCCCCTGCACGCAATAGGTCCAGAAGTTGTGATACTTGCGCTGCTCGCCGTCGGTGATCACAGGCGAGCCGGTGGCCTCGAAGCGTTCAAGGGTGTCACGTATCGCCGCTTCGTACATCGGCCCCAGCTCGGGGGCATCGGCGCCGCGCTCGGCCATCGCCTCGATCAGCGGAAGAGGACGCGGGATGCTGCCGATCGGCTCGGTGGGAATCGTCATATGCGTCGGATGCGAAAGAGGACCCGCCGATTATATCGGCCTCATGGTTTTCCACCGCGAACGAGGCGACCGGGCGTTGCGCAAGATCGGATTTGCATACGGGAAATCCAAAGGTGGGTCGTCCGCGCAAATGCAATCCGTTCATCACCTCAGATAATTTCCGCCATCGCGTGGATCAATACAGTTGATGGGGCCGCGCATTGGCGCACCTGCACTTCGGCGGCGGGGCTGCGCTGCAAACCGTGATAGGCAACAAACGAAAACCGGTTTTCATCATTTCAGGTGATATCATCGGGGCGACTATCCGAACAAGGACGACGCGAGCGCAACCATGGAATTCCGCCAGATCCAGTACTTCATCTGCCTGTTCGAGGAAGGCACCGTGACCCGCGCGGCGCGGCGCCTGAACATCGTGCAGCCGGCGCTGAGCATGCAGATCGCCAAGCTGGAGGAAGACATCGGCCAGCAGCTGTTCCAGCGCACCAAGCAGGGAATGATCCCCACCGCCGCGGCGCGCAACATGTACCGGCTGTTCCTGCCGATCATGCGCGACTTCTCCAATGCGCGCACCCAGCTGCTCAGCAGCGACGGGGAGATCAGCGGCCAGGTGAATATCGGGATGATCGCTTCGGTGACCGAGGGCGTGCTCGCCGACACATTGAGCGCGTTCTCGGCGCGCCATCCGAACGTCGGCGTGCGCGTCGTGGACGGCTACACCGCGACGCTCTCGGACTGGGTGGCAGGCGGACAGATCGACGCGGCCCTGATCAACAAGCCGCGCCGCCAGCTGGCGCTGAACGTCGAACACATCGCCGACGAGGAAATGGTGCTGGTGACCGGAACGGCCTATCCGGCCAACCTGCCGCCGCGCCTGACGCTGCGCCAGATCACCGCTTCCGATGTGAACCTGGTGCTGCCCACGCGCGAGCATGGGCTGCGCGGCATCCTGGACAGCTTTGCCCAGCACGAGGATGTCGACCTCGCGCCGATATTCGAAGTGGATTCGCTGGTGACCTCGGTGAAACTGGTCGAACAGACGCCGCAGCTGGGGACCATCCTTCCGCACATCGCGGTCTATCGCGGCCTGGTCGAAGGCCGCCTGCGCGCCCATGCGATCGTCTCGCCGCGCCTGATCCGCCAGGTAGTGGCGGTATCGCACCCGCGCCGCCCGCTGAACTCGGCGACCACGGCATTCATCACCCTGCTCAAGGAGCAGATGCAGGCACGCACGCAGGGGCAAGGTACCGGCGAGACGGTGAACGCTACCCCGCCGCTTTAATTGCCTGGAGCCAGCGTTCAGAAGCAGGCGACGCCCTGCCGCACCGACTCGGCAACGCGGCTGCGCACACTGATGATCTCCGCCATGACCGACACCGCAATCTCGGCCGGCGTGCGGCTGCCGATGCGCAGGCCGACCGGTCCGTGCAGGCGGGCGATTTCGGCCGGCGCCAGATCGAACAGCGCGAGCCGCTCGCGGCGTTTTTCCGTATTCGCGCGCGAGCCGAGCGCGCCGACATAGAAGGCCGGCGACTTCAGCGCTTCCAGCAAGGCCATGTCATCCAGCTTAGGGTCATGGGTCAGCGCGACGATGGCCGTGCGCGGGTCCGGCTCGATTGCCAGCACCGCATCGTCGGGCATGATGGTCATCAGCTCCGTGCCGGCCACCGGCCAGGTGCGCCAGAACTCCTCGCGCGGATCACAGACGATCACATGGAAGCCGAGCGTCTTGGCGATCTCGGCGGCCAATGCCGAAGTCTGCGCGGCGCCGATCAAAAGCAGCCGCCAGCGCGGGCCGAACACGCAGCGGAAGGCATCGCCTTCGAGCGCGCAGGTCTCGTCCCCGGAGGCGATCGCGAGATGCTGGACACCGCTCTGCATGTCCACCGTGCGCAGCACCAGTTCGTGCCGCTCGATGCGCGCGATGACCTCTTCGACCCAGCCGATGTCCTCAAGCGGTTCCACCACGAGGCGCAGCGTGCCGCCGCAGGGCAGTCCGAAGCGCGCCGCCTCATCCTTGCTCACGCCATAGACCGCCGTGGCTATGCGTTGCGGCACGCCGTCGCGGCGCACGCGCTCGATCAGGTCGTCCTCCACGCATCCACCCGAGACCGAACCCTCGACCAGCCCGTCGTCGCGAATGCACATCATCGCGCCGACCGGGCGCGGCGAGGAACCCCAGGTGGCGACGACGGTCACCAGCACGACCTGATGACCGCCGCGCGTCCAGTCGCGGGCCGCGGCCAGCGTGGAATAGTTTTCCGGGTCCAATGCAACACTCCTTCTACTTCGCCGCCTTGCGCAGCGAAGACACGGTCGCGCGCGGCGACACGATCTCGGGATCGGTGACCAGTTCGATCAGCGCCGGACGTCCGGCATTGCGCGCGCGTGCGAACGCGGCTTCGAAATCCTCGGTGCGCAGCACGCGTTCGCCGGCGATGCCGTAGGACTGCGCCAGCACCGCAAAGTCCGGATTGACCAGGGCGGTGCCGTGCACGCGCTCCGGGTAATGCTTTTCCTGGTGCATGCGGATGCTGCCGTACATGCCGTTGTTGACCACGATGAAGATGATGTTCAGGCCGTACTGCACGGCGGTCGCCATCTCCTGGCCGTTCATCAGGAAGCAGCCGTCGCCGGCGAAGCAGACCACCGTACGCTGCGGATGCACGAGCTTGGCCGCGATCGCCGCCGGCACGCCGTAGCCCATGGTCCCGCTGGTCGGCGCGAGCTGGGTGCGGAAACCGCGGTACTGGTAGAAGCGCTGCACCCACAGCGTGTAGTTGCCGGCGCCGTTGGTGATGATGGAGTCGGCAGGCAGCGTCTCGCGCACATGCTGCATCACCGCGCCCATGTCCACATGCGATTGCGTCGGCACATGGCGCAGGTTGTTGACGTAGTCCTCGCGCGCGGCGGCCGTCCAGCCGGTCCACGGCAAGTCGGGAGGCGGCTGCAGTGCGGCGGCGGCGCGGGCGAACTCGGCCATGCCCGCATGGATAGGCAGGTCGGCGCTGTAGACGCGCCCGAGCTCGCCCGGATCGCGATGCACATGCACCAGCTTCTGCGCAGGCTTCGGCACATTGAACAGCGCGTAGCCGTTGGTCGTGGTTTCTCCGAGGCGCGGACCGATGGCGATCACCAGGTCCGATGCCTTGATGCGCGCGGCCAGGTTCGGATCCATGCCGAGGCCGGCTTCGCCGATGTATTGCGGGTCGCAGTTGTCGTACAGGTCCTGGCGGCGGAATGCGCAGGCCACCGGCAGCTTCCACGCCGCGGCAAAGCGGGCGATGTCGTCGCCTGCAGCGCGCGACCATGCGCCGCCGCCCAGCAGCAGCAACGGCCGCTTCGACACGTACAACATGCTCTGCAGTTCCTCCATCGCTGCAGCCGCCGGCGGCATCTCGACCGTGCGGTAAGGCGGCGCATCGGGAACAGCGACGCGATCGGTCAGCATGTCTTCGGGCAACGCCAGCACCACCGGGCCGGGCCGGCCCAAGGTGGCGACATGGTAGGCGCGGCTCACATACTCGGGAATGCGCGCGGCATCGTCGATCTGCTCCACCCACTTGGCGATATGGCCATACATGTGCCGGTAATCGATCTCCTGCCAGGCCTCGCGTCCCATCGCGTCGCGGCCGACCTGGCCGACGAACATGATCAGCGGCGTCGAATCCTGGCGCGCGGTATGGATGCCGATTGCGGCATTGGTCGCGCCGGGCCCGCGCGTGACGAAGCAGATGCCGGGCTTTCCGGTCAGCTTGCCGTGCGCCTCGGCCATGTGCGCCGCGCCGCCTTCCTGGCGGCAGACGATCAGCTTGATGTCTTCCTTCGCGCCGTAGAGCGCGTCGATCACGGCGAGAAAGCTCTCGCCCGGCACGCAATAGGCCGTGTCGGTGCCATGGATGCGCAACGCGTCGACCAGGATCTCGCCGCCGCTGCGTTCCTTCAATTCTTGGTTCATCGTTCTGCCTTTCGATCGCGCAGATGGGCGCGCGACAATCCATTCGTTGACGCGCACCCCAGCAATGCGAGGTTCACATCGATTTCCTTCTGCAACAGGCGCAGCGCATGCACGGCCCCCCGCTCGCCTGCGACCGCGAGGCCGAACATCGCGGGTCGGCCGACGAACACGAAGCGCGCGCCCAGCGCCAGCGCCTTGAGCACGTCGGTGCCGCGCCGAAAGCCGCTGTCCACCATCACAGTCATGCCGGGCACGGCTTCAACGATGCCGGGCAAGGCCTCGATCGGCGCAATCGCGCCGTCGAGCTGGCGCCCGCCGTGATTGGAAACGATCACGCCGTCGGCGCCGGCGTCACGCGCGTGCCGTGCGTCGTCGGGGTGCAGGATGCCCTTGATCACCAGCTTGCCATCCCATTGCGTGCGCAGCCAGCGCATGTCGTCCCAGCACAGGCTGGCACGGCCGGCGCGATGATCTCCCGAGGCGGCGGTGATGATAGGACCGCCGCGCGTGGCGGTGAAGTTTTCGAAATGAGGGATGCCCTGCTTCAGCAAGGTTTGCGCAAAGGTCTGCACCATCCAGCGCGGTCGTGCGAGGCCGCCGGCAACCAGCCGGCCGGACAGCCGAAGCGGCACCGAAAAGCCGTTGCGCACCTCGATCTCGCGCACCGAGGCGATCGGCACGTCGACCGTGACGACCAGCGTCCTGATTCCGGCACGCGCAACCCGTTCGACCAGCGGGCCGATCACCTCGCGCCTGGACGGGATGTAGGCCTGGAACCATACATCCGGCATCTCGGCGGCGACCTGTTCCAGCGGTGTGGTCGAGGCGCCGCTCAGGATGAAGGGCACGCCGACCGTACGCGCGGCACGCGCCAGCGCGCGGTCGCCGTCATAGCGGCACAGCCCGGTCACGCCCATCGGGCTGATGCCGATCGGCGCCGCGTAGCGCTTGCCGAACAATTCGGTTTCCTGCGCGCGCTGCGACACGTCCACCAGCGGCCGCGGCACAAAGCCCCAGCGCTCGAAGCCGGCACGGTTGCCGCGCACCGAGCTCTCGTCTTCGGCACCGCCGATCACGTAGCCGTAGATGCTCGACGGCAACCGCTTCTTCGCGGCGCGCTCCAGGTCGGCAATCGAGAGCAAGCCCTTCATGCCGGATACCTTCCGCTCAGGTGCCGTTGAACTTCGGCGCGCGCTTGCCGTGGAAGGCCTCCACCCCTTCGCGGAAATCGTTCGACGAACGCAGGCGGCTGTAGCAATGGCCTTCCAGTTCGATCGCGATCGACAGCGGTGCGTCCTCGGTGTCGTTCAACAGCTTCTTCGCGGTGCGCTGGGCGATCGGCGAGAACGCGCGCAGTTCATCGACCAGGCGGTCGGTGGCGGCTTCCAGTTCCGCATCCGGCACGCACTCGGTCGCCACGCCCCACTCATAGGCCTGCTTGCCCGGAATGCGGCGCGAGCGCATCACGATGTCCTTCGTGCGGGTGATGCCCACCATCTTCTGCAGGCGCGCCGAGCCGCCGGATCCGGGGATCTGGCCGAGTTTCTGCTCGGGCAGCGCGTACTGGGTGGTGTCGGTGGCGATGCGGAAGTCGCAGGCCAGCGAGATTTCGAAACCGACGCCGAAGCAGAAGCCGCGGTTGGCGGCGATCACCGGCTTGCTGCAGCGCGTGGGGGCCGCGATGTTCCAGGCAAGCTTGGACACATGCTCAGGGCTCGCTTCGAGGAAACCCTTGATGTCGCCGCCGCTGGAGAAGTGCTCCCCTTCGGCGCGCAGCACGATCACGCGTACGGCTTCGTTTTCGTCGAGCGACTCGAACACCAGGCGCAGCTGGTCACGCTGGGCCATCGAGATGATGTTAAACGGGCCGCGCTTCAGGATGATGTCGGCGCGTTCGCGCGCGGGATCGATTTCGACGCGAAAGCCGTCGAGTTCCTCGAGCAGGGTCTGGGCGGAATGCTTCAGTTGCGACACGGCGTATCTCCTTCGGATGATGTCGTTTATTGGTCGGACAGCTTGCCGATTCCTTCCCAGCGCTTGACCAGCCGGGTATGCGGAATCGAGAACAGGTCGAGCACCCGCCCGACCGTGTGGTTGATGATGTCGTCGAGCGTCTCGGGCTGCGAGTAGAAGGCAGGCACCGGGGGAAACACGATGCCCCCCATTTCCGTGACGGCGGTCATGTTGCGCAGATGAGCGAGGTTCAGCGGGGTTTCGCGCGCCAGCAGCACCAGCCGGCGCCGCTCCTTCAGGATCACGTCGGCGGCGCGGCTGACCAGATTATCCGCAAATCCGTGGGCGATGCTGGCCAGCGTCTTCATCGAGCACGGCGCGATCACCATGCCTTCCGAACGGAACGATCCGGAAGCGATGGTGGCGCCGACATCCTTGACGTTGTGCACCACGTCCGCCAGTGCCTCGATCTCGCCGCGCCGCATGCCCAGCTCCTGGGTCGCTGTCAGCGCACCGGATGCGGACATCACCAGGTGCGTCTCGCAGGCGCCCGACGCGCGCAGCTGCTCCAGCATGCGCACGCCGTACACGGTGCCGCTCGCGCCGGTGATGGCGATGATCAGGCGCGGCTTGTCTGCCGGGGCGTTCATTTGACGGTGGCCGTGTTCCAGTCGACGGAAACGTCGTTCCTGACCACTTGCGCCAGATCCACCTTGTCCTCGCCCGGCACGCGCACCTTGGTGAACACATGCTCGAGGTAGGCCACCGGCTTGGTCGCGTCCAGGCCCATCTTCGCGCTGATGCCCTGCTTGTAGACCGGCGGCGGCTCGCCATTGGGCGTCTCCGTTCCCACCGTGGTGGACGGGTCGAGCAACGAACCCTGGGCCCCGGCCACGACGACGAGGTCGCGGTCGGCCTGGAAGCGCGTGGCCACCGCCCATTCGACCTGCTGCGGATCGTGCACGTCCACGTCGGTGTCGACCACGATCACCTGCTTGATGTCGTAGTGCGCGCCGAATGCGCCCAGGATCACGTTCTTCGCCTCGCCCTCGCGGCGCTTTTCGAACTTGACGAACAGGTGGTAGCGCCCCACGCCGCCGATCGACAGGTGCACATCCTTCACGCCCGGGAAGCTGCGCTGCAGGTGGGCCAGCAGGGTCGCCTCGCGCGGGATCGAGCCGAGCAGCAGGTGCTCCATCTCGGCCGGCACGATGGTGTGGAAGACCGGCGACTTGCGGTGGGTGATCACGTCAACCTGGATCACTTCGCGGTTTTCGCGCGCGCTGTAGTACTTCGGGAACTCGCCGAACGGACCTTCCGGCTCGCGCACCTTCGGCAGCACGCGACCTTCGATCACGATCTCGGCGCCGGCCGGCACGCGCACGTTGCTGGTCAGGCACTTGACCACCGGCAGCGGCGCGCCCTGCAGCGCGCCG